>NZ_JANFZX010000188.1:0-215 GCF_024461615.1 Anaerotruncus sp. DFI.9.16 | reverse complement strand
ATTTCGTTCAGAAGGAGTGGCCAAATTAACATTATCATATTCTTGTACAATTTTGGCAAGGGAAGCAACGTATTTTTCGGCCTGAAGCATTATCTGTAAAATATCATTCAGGGCTTTGTTGCAATCTTTTACGATAGTTGCGAGCTCTTCGTACTTCTTGTCATTCCATACAATTCCCAATTGCTGATATTTCATGTTCACAGAACTTCTTGTAG
>NZ_JANFZX010000187.1:0-215 GCF_024461615.1 Anaerotruncus sp. DFI.9.16 | reverse complement strand
AATCAGAGCTCGCGGCCTCCGAACCGGAGGCCTCCGAGCTGGATGCATCTGAGCTCGCATCGGAACCCGTATTTTCAGAACCGGCATCCTCCGGGCCCGTCCCGGAAGAGGACGCGGCCGCGCTCTCCCCGCTCGACGCGGGATTCTCCGAACTGCTCCCATCCGGGGCCGGGGCCTTCTCCTCCCCGGTGCTCGTAGCCGCCGTCGGGTCCTCC
>NZ_JANFZX010000186.1:0-217 GCF_024461615.1 Anaerotruncus sp. DFI.9.16 | reverse complement strand
CCGATGCGCGTGCGCCTCACGGGCGGAGGGTCAGCGACCCTCCCCCGTGTGCCCCTACCCGGCAAGCTCGCCGCGCCGTTGTTTCCATCGTTGGGAGCGCCCGCAACCTGAATTGAGCCTTCAGCTGGTGTACCCGTAGGGAGCGGCGGTAGTCCGCGGGTTCTGGCAAGGTACTCCCGGAGATACCGCTTAGAGTTCCGGCCCATAGGGCCGGGGG
>NZ_JANFZX010000185.1:0-218 GCF_024461615.1 Anaerotruncus sp. DFI.9.16 | reverse complement strand
CCCCCCCCCCCCCCCCCCCCCCCCCCCCCCCCCCCCCCCCCCCCCCCCCCCCCCGTGTGCCCCTACCCGGTAAGCTCGCCGCACCGTTGTTTCCATCGTTGGGTGCGTCCGCAACCTGAGTTGTGCCCACAGCTGGTGTACCTGTGGGGAGCGACGGTAGTCTGCGGGTCATGGCAAGGTACTCACGGGGGTTTCTCAAGGGGACTGGCGGAAGTCCC
>NZ_JANFZX010000184.1:0-218 GCF_024461615.1 Anaerotruncus sp. DFI.9.16 | reverse complement strand
GCTCCGGATGCTCTTCGTTGCCAAAGGCGTCGTACCGGTAGTTCTTCAGCAGGTTTCCCAGCGCGTCCGTCCGCTGCGCCACGTCTCCGTGCGCATTGAACAGATAGTACTGCGCCGCGCCGTCCTGCTCCCGGGCGATCAGGTTCGCGCCGCGCAGATACCTCGCCACCACATTTCCCGTCGCGCCGATCTCCGCCACGATGTTCTGCCCGTCCCAC
>NZ_JANFZX010000183.1:0-218 GCF_024461615.1 Anaerotruncus sp. DFI.9.16 | reverse complement strand
TCTTGCCGGGACAGACACCGCCAAGACCGAAAGCAAGACCGCACAGGCGCAAATGATCATTCTGGAACTGCTTGCAGACGGAAAGCGTATGCCGAGCGCAGAGCTGGAAAAGACGGTCAATGGGCGTGGGATTTCCTCACGCACCATGAGAACGGCAAAGAGTCGTATCGGGGACAGACTTGTGACCGAGAAAGACGGCACAGCATGGGTCTGCTATC
>NZ_JANFZX010000182.1:0-219 GCF_024461615.1 Anaerotruncus sp. DFI.9.16 | reverse complement strand
GCGAATTCACCCCTTACTCGACGCTCCCCTACCATTCCTTGCTGAATCCCAAGCTTCGGTTACACGTTTAGCCCGGTTGAATTTTCGGCGCAGGATCTCTCGACCAGTGAGCTATTACGCACTCTTTAAATGTGTGGCTGCTTCTAAGACAACATCCTGGTTGTCTGTGCTATCCCACATCCTTCTCCACTTAACGTGTATTCGGGACCTTAGCTGTGG
>NZ_JANFZX010000181.1:0-220 GCF_024461615.1 Anaerotruncus sp. DFI.9.16 | reverse complement strand
CTGCTTCCGCAGCGGGGGTCTTCCCTTTGGAGGCGCCGACCGGAATCGGACCGGTGAATGAAGGTTTTGCAGACCTCTGCCTTACCGCTTGGCTACGGCGCCGCTATCATATACCGCAGTATATGAAAAAAGAGGCGCGAAGTTTCCATTCCCGACCTCTTTTTGTTGGAGCGGGTTACGAGGCTCGAACTCGCTACCTCCACCTTGGCAAGGTGGCGCT
>NZ_JANFZX010000180.1:0-222 GCF_024461615.1 Anaerotruncus sp. DFI.9.16 | reverse complement strand
GGACATTGTCCAGGAAGCTTTTGCACGGCTTTGGGAATTAGTGTCCAAAGAGAAGGAAATCGAAAGCATCGATAATTATATGTATATGTTGGTACATAACCTCTCTCTCGAATGGTTAAGAAAACTGAAATTACAGGAAAAATTCGTGAATAGCCGTTCGCTCAAAGAAGTGAACATTTTCAATGTTATAGTCGAAACAGATGTCGCTTTACAGATCATCAA
>NZ_JANFZX010000018.1:0-49843 GCF_024461615.1 Anaerotruncus sp. DFI.9.16 | reverse complement strand
CCCCCCCCCCCCCCCCACGACCAGCCCGACCACCCGATGCATGTCGGGCGCCTCACGGTGGAAAAGAAGCCGGGCGGCGGCTTCCTCTACCGCTCCTATGAGCTCGTGCACAGCTGGCCGCCCGAACCCATCGCGTTTTTTGCGGAGTGAACCGCCCCGCGCGGCGAAAAAGAACCCGCCGTCCCGGCCCTCCGGCCGGGACGGCGGGTTTGCGCGTCGGAGACGCGCACAGGGGTCCAAACGACGTTCGTCGTTTGGACCCCTGCTTTTTCGCCGCGGGGGCCGGGGCACGCGGCCGCTTTTTGACGCGCGGGGCCGGGGCGCGGTATATTCGGGCGGGCGGCGTTTACAATAGCAATTGGCGGCGCTTGCCAGATGCGCGGGCAAGTGCTATAATATACAAAAATAGTATACATTAACCATCCCAAAGGAGGAACCCTCATGAATCTACAGAAATGCGCGGTCATCGGCTGCGGCGCGGTGGGCGCGACCACCGCCTACACCCTGCTGGGCAGCGGACTGTTTTCCGAGCTGGTGCTGCTCGACATCGACCAGAAGAAGGCGGAGGGAGAGGCGATGGACATCGCCCACGGCGTGCCCTTCGTGCGTCCCGTCAACGTCTACGCAGGGGACTACCCCGATCTGGCCGACGCGGGGCTGGTGATCATCACGGCGGGCGCGGCGCAGGCCCCCGGCGAGACGCGCATCGACCTGGTGCGCAAAAACGTGAAGATTTTCCGGTCGATCGTCCCCCAGATCGTCCGCTGCAACCGGGACGCCATCCTGCTGGTGGTGGCCAACCCGGTTGACATCCTCACCTATGTGACGCTCAAGCTGTCCGGCTTCCCCGCCTCCCGGGTGATCGGCTCGGGCACCGTGCTGGACACCGCGCGGTTCAAATACCTGCTCGGGGAGCACCTCGAGGTCGACCCGCGCAACATCCACGCCTTCATCATCGGCGAGCACGGGGACACCGAGCTGCCGGTGTGGAGCTCGGCCAACGTGTCGGGCATCGACCTCGCGGATTTCTGCAAGGTGTGCGGCAAGTGCGCCGACATGGCGGGGCTGCACGGCATCTACGAGGAGGTCAAGAACAGCGCCTACCGGATCATCGAGCGCAAGGGCGCGACCAACTACGCGATCGCCAAGGCGGTGCGGCGGATCGCGGAGGCGATCGTGCGGGACGAGAACTCGGTGCTGCCCGTTTCGGGGCTGGCGGACGGGCATTACGGGCTGCATGACCTCTGCCTCGGCCTGCCGGCGATCGTCGGCAGGGAGGGGATCAAGCAGATCCTCGACTTCCCGCTCGACGAGGCGGAGCACCGGGCGCTGGAGGCGTCCGCGGCGGCGCTTTCCGACGTGCTGGCGGAGATTGAGCCGAATTAGCACTCTTATATTGTGAGTGCTAAAAATTCACGGTTTATTCATAAATGATGCATTGCTTTGTAACAATCCCGGGTTATACTAAAGCCAATGAAACAAGAACGAGCGCCGGGCACGGGCGCCGGGAAAGAAGATGATCGCCATGTGCCGCAACATCCGCAGAACTCGTGAGTTGGGTTAAACAACGCGAAAACACAACATCTAAAGGGGGATTTTATCATGTTTGACCTGATGCCTTTTGAACGCAGAACCAGAAACCTCTCCAACTTCTTTGACGCCTTCGACAAGACGTTTTTCAGCGATTTCCCGGCGAGCTTCTCCGAGATCCGCACCGATATCATCGACCAGGGTGACAAGTTCCTCCTCCAGGCGGAGCTGCCCGGCTTCGACAAGGAGGACATCAAGATCGACCTCAACGGCGACACCCTTTCGATCTCCGCCGAGCACAAGGCCGAGAGCGAGGAGAAGAAGGAGGACGGCTACGTCCGCCGCGAACGCCGCTACGGCTCCTTCGCGCGCAGCTTCGACGTCTCCGGCATCGACGTCGAAAAAATCAGCGCCGCGTATAAAAACGGCGTGCTCGAACTCGAGCTGCCCAAGAAGGTGCCCGCCCGGCCGCAGGCCCGCCAGATCGAGCTCAAATAAGCCCCCGGGCTTTTGGAATCCCCCGTCCGCGTCCGCGGGCGGGGGATTTCGCATCCCCGTGCAAATATTTTCCCGGATACGACTTTTTCGCCGCGAATTTATGCTATAATAAACGCAGGCCGTCGGCCAAAAGCCAATATCCGGCCGCGCAAGACGGCCCGCAAAGACCGAACTAGATCGATTGAGGTGAAGGAATGGCAAGCGACAGCAAATTCGCGGTGCTTATCGATGCCGATAACATATCGGGAAAATACATCAAGATCATCCTAGACGAGATCTCCAACGACGGCATCGCCACCTATAAGCGCATCTACGGCGACTGGACAAGCCCCGCGCTCGTCTCGTGGAAAAATGTTCTGCTCGACAACTCGATCCTGCCCATCCAGCAGTACAGCTACACCACCGGTAAGAACTCGACCGACTCGGCCATGATCATCGACGCGATGGACATCCTCTATTCGGGCCAGGTGGACGGCTTCTGCATCGTCTCATCGGACAGCGACTTCACCCGTCTGGCCGCCCGCCTGCGGGAGAGCGGCATGACCGTCGTGGGCATGGGGGAGCGCAAGACCCCCAAATCGTTCATCTCCGCCTGCAACCGGTTCAAATACCTCGACATCCTCGCGACCGCCGAGCAGAAGGAACCGGAAAAACCCGCCCAGCCGGAAAAGTCCAAGCAGCAGCCCAAGCAGGAGAAGGCCCGGCCCGCCCCCAAGCAGGAGCCGAAGCCCGAGCCCAAGCCGGAACCGGAGCCCGCGCCCGAGCCCTGCCCCGAGCCGGAGGAAAAGCAGATGACCGGCCTGCGCACCATCAAAAAGGCGATCCGCACGATCGTGGCGGAAAACTCGGACGAGGACGGCTGGCTCTTCATCGGCACGATCGGCAACCTGCTCGTCAAACGGTACCCCGATTTTGACGTGCGCAACTTCGGCTTCTCCAAGCTCACCCCCTTCATCGAGTCGCTCGACCTCTTCGACATCAAGAGCGTGCGCACCCGCGACAGCAGCGTCAAGCTCATCTATGTGAAGCTCAAATGAATCGGGAACAGGCCGCCGCATCGCGCGGCGGCCTGTTTTGATCTTCCTTTTTCTCTTGTAAAAGGGAAGCGAAAAATATGCCTGAAGGATTGGGCGTTCCGTGCTTTGCGAAGCGCGGCGCGGGGCTCTGCCCTGCGGCCCCGCCGCCTTGTCTCCGGCCCAAGAGCCGCCCTGCGGGCGGTTGGCCTCCGACACGCTTCGCTGCGGCTCAGTGTAAAAAGGCGGGCGAAATTTTTGATTGGGGGTAAAAGGATGGAATTGGCGTTGTCGCGCGGCGCGGCGTATGTGCTGTGCGCCCTGCGCGCGGCGGGCTATGAGGCGTACGTCGTGGGCGGCTGCGTGCGCGACAGCCTGCTCGGCCGCAGGCCGGGCGATTGGGATGTGACCACCTCCGCGCTGCCGGAGGAGACGAAAGCGGTGTTTTCCGGGGCGCCCGTCATCGGGACGGGCGTCCGCCACGGCACCGTGGCCGTGCTCGTCGGCGGAGAGCCCGTCGAGATCACCACCTACCGGGTGGACGGCCCCTATTCCGACGGCCGCCGCCCCGACTCGGTCGCCTTTACCCGCAGCCTCCGGGAGGACCTCGCCCGCCGCGATTTCACGGTGAACGCGATGGCGTGGTCGCCGGAAACCGGCCTCGTCGACCCGTTCGGCGGGGCGGACGATCTGCGCGGAAAATCGATCCGCTGCGTCGGGGACCCCGCGCGGCGGTTTCAGGAGGACGCGCTGCGCATCCTGCGCGCCCTGCGTTTCTCCTCGTCGCTCGGCTTTTCCATCGAGCCCGAAACCGCCGCCGCCCTGCGCGCGGACCGCGCGCGGCTTGGGAAGGTGTCGGCGGAGCGGATCGCGGCGGAGCTTGTCAAGCTCGTGTGCGGAGCCGGCGCCCCCCGCGTCCTGCGGGAGTTCCCCGAGGTGGTCGCGCGGGTCCTGCCCGGGTGGGACTGCGACCCGGACGCGCTCGGGCGTGCGCCGGCCGATCCCGCCGTGCGGCTGGCGATGCTCTTTTCCACGGAGGCGGACGCGGAAGCGGCCCTGCGCCGCCTCAAATTCGACCGCGGAACGATCCGCGCCGCAAAGGCCCTTCTCGCCTTCCGGACAGCGCCGCTCGCGGAAGACCGCCCGGCGGTGCGGCGGATGCTGCGGAAGCTCGGGCCGGCGGCCTTCCGCCGCCTGCTCGCGATGCGCGCGGCGTACGGGGAACCGCTCGCCGGCGTGGAGCGCGCGCTCGGCGAAGTGCTGGAGGAGGGCGACTGCTGGTCGCTCGACACGCTCGCGGTGAAGGGCGGGGACCTGCTCGCGGCGGGCGTGCCCGCCGGGCCGGAGCTCGGCCGGACGCTCGCGGCGCTGCTCGACGCGGTGATCGACGGGCGCTGCCCGAACGAGCGCGCCGCGCTCTTGAATTTTGTTTCCCCTCAATAAAAGTTTTCGTCCGCCTTTTTCAATAGGCGGCGGGTGAGAAAAAGCCCGGCATCCAGAGGATGCCGGGCTTTTTCGAGGGCGGAGCCCTTAACCCGGGCCCGCAGGCCCTGCTTCAGGCGCTTTTTCCGCTTCCCTTTTTCAAGAAAAAAGGGAAGATCATAAGGGGCGGTTCCCATCGGGAACCGCCCCTTATCTCTTTTTCGATTATTCCGTGCGCTTGCCGTCGAGGGTCTGCTGGATGACGCTCTGCATCATCTCCTTGGTCATCGCGCCGGGCGCGTAGCCGAAGACGGTGCCGTCCGCCGAGATCATGAAGGTCGTCGGGAAGGCGCTGATGCCGTACTGCGCGAAGACGTCGCCCGTCGTGTCCATCACGGTCGGGAAGGTGTAGCCCTTGTCGGAGAGGAAGGCCGCGATCTCCTCGGGCGATTTGTCCTGCCCGTAGGGGTTTTCGTCCGTTTTGGGGTTGGCGACGCCCAAAAAGATCACGTCCCCGGTATTTTCACCGTACTCCTTGTAGAGCTCCTCGATGTGGGGCATCTCCTTCTGGCAGGGCGGGCACCAGGTCGCCCAGAAGTTGAGGAAGACCACCTTGCCCTTGTAGTCGGAGAGGGTATGGGTGCTGCCGTCCTGGTCGACGAGGGTGAAGCCGGGCGCGACCGGCGCGGGCGGGGCGTCCTCCCGTGAGGACGCCTCGGAGGAAGGCGCCTCGCTCGGCGCGGGGGACTCGGAGGAGACGGGCGCCGCGGGCTCGCTCTGGGAGGTTCCGGAATCGGGGATGCGCGGGGCGCTCAGGTAACTGGTGATGCCGTTCATCCAGCCGGTGAAGGTCATGATTCCGATGATGATGAGCAGTACGCCGCCCGCCTTGATCGTGTATTTCATGAGCTTCTGGTTGCGGCGCAGGAAGCCGAGCGCCTGGGTGGTGAAGAGGCCGAGCGCGAGGAAGGGGAGTACGAAGCCGAGCGCGTAGACAAGCACGAGCAGGTTGCCCGCGAGGGCGCTTTTCGCGCCCGAGGCGAGGATGAGCACCGACGAGAGGGCGGGCCCGACGCAGGGGGTCCACGCAAAGGAGAAGGTAAAGCCCATGATGAAGGCGGCGACGGGGGTCATCTTTTTGCCGGCGACGTTGAGGTGGAACTTGTGCTCCCGCTGGAGGAATTTCAGCTCGAAGAAGCCGACCTGCACGAGGCCGAGCAGGAGGATGACGATGCCGCCGATGCGGGAGAAGAGGGTGCGGTGGCCGCTGAAGAAGGTACCGACAGCGGTGAAGCCGATGCCCAGCAGGAAGAAGGCAAAGGAGATTCCCAGCACGAAGAAGAGGGTGTGCAGCATCACCCGGCTCCGCCTGTAGATGGGATTTCCGTTTTCGTCCCGTTCGCCGCTGCCCGCGAGATAGCTGACGTAGATGGGGATGAGCGGGATGACGCAGGGGGAAAAGAAGGAGAGCAGCCCCTCCAGGAAGACGAGGAGAAAGCTGATGTGTTCGGTGGTGGCAAAGCCCTGCATGCGGATTCCTCACAATCTGTAATTTAAATTATTGCAGTTAGGATAGTGATATTATATCCGCTCGCGGGAAATTTGTCAACCGCCCGGGCAGGATAAAAGATGACGGAATTGTAAATTCTCGGGAGGGTTCGCATTTCGCGCGGTTTATGTTATAATAAGCGCGGGCGATCGGCTGAATGCCGGCAGCGTCCGCCCGTGGCAAACGGCGCGCGGCGCGCAGGCCCCACAGCCGTGCGATCATAACGCGGAGAGAAACCCGGGCCGCCCGCGCGGCCTTTTTGATAGACAAGGGGACAAGCCCATGTGCCAATACCCGCAGCAGGCGCCGGAATTCCGGCCCGGCCCGGCGGAGGCGGCCTCGCGCCTGCGGATGCAGAGCGCGCTGCTTTCGCTCACCATCATCGTCAACATCCTCTGCCTCTACCTCGTCCAGTCGGACACGGTCATCGGCTGGATCGTCGGCGCGCTCGACCGCGCCGGCGCGGGGCAGCGCGGCTTCGCCATCGCCAACGAGCTCTTCTCGCTGGCGGTCTACCTGACCGTCTTCCTGCTGCCCTACCTCGCCTACGCGAAGGTGCTCGGCTTCCGGCTGCGGCAGGTCCCGCACGATCCGCCCCATCCGCCCATCCTCGCCGCCTCGGCGGCGGTCGTACTGGGGCTTTCGGTCATCGGGGTGCTCCTTTCGCTGGCCGCGTCGATCTTTTTTTCCTTCTTCGGGCTGCTGCCCGCCGACCTGCCGATGGAGATCCCCGGCGACCCGGCTGCCGCCGCGCTCTACATCTTCAACGCCACCGCCCTGCCCGCCCTCATCGAGGAATTCACCTACCGCGGCGTGGTGCTCGGCTCCCTGCGCCCCTTTGGGGACCGGTTCGCGATCGTCGTGTCGGCGCTGCTCTTCGGGCTGCTCCACCGCAATATGGTCCAGTTCCCCAACGCCTTCCTGCTGGGCGCGGCGCTCGGCTACTTCATGGTCAAGACCAACTCGATCTGGACGAGCATGGCCATCCACTTCCTCAACAACCTCCTGGTCGTCCTGCTTTCGATCGTCACCGTCAACATGAGCGACCTTGGGACGCTGGCCCTGCAGGGGCTGGAATTCCTCGTCTACCTGGGCGCCGGCGGGCTCGGCTTCTGGTATCTCTTTCAGAAGCTCACGCTGGACGGTTCCCTGCGCCCCTGCGGCTGCCCGCTGCGGGAGCGGACCCGCTACCGCAGGTTTTTCGTGAACTTCCCGATGCTCCTGCTGCTGGCGCTCTACCTGCGGATCTTCTACCTGAGCTTTACAAGGATGTGACCGACATGCGGACCGATGAATCCTACATGTCCCTCGCGCTCGAGCTGGCGCGGGAGGCCGCGAAGCTGGGCGAGGTGCCGGTGGGCGCGGTTGCGGTGTGGGACGGCGAGGTCGTCGGCACCGGCTTCAACCGCCGCGAGACGGGTAAAAACGCGCTGGCGCACGCCGAGCTCGAGGCGATCGACGCAGCCTGCCGGAAGCTCGGCGGCTGGCGGCTGCACCGGTGCGACCTCTATGTCACCCTCGAGCCCTGCCCGATGTGCGCGGGCGCGATCGTCAACGCCCGCATCCGCCGGGTGGTGTTCGGCGCGCGCGACCCCAAGGCGGGCTGCTTCGGCTCGGTGAGCGACTTTGCCGCGCTCCCCTTCAACCACCGCCCCGAGGTGGTCGGGGGCGTGCTCGCGGAGGCGTGCGCGGCAGAGCTCTCCGCCTTCTTCCAAAGATTGCGTAGCTGTCGATAAAAATATCAAAACGGACACAATATCTTGTGTCCGTTCACAATTTGTTCACCAACTGGGAGGGCTGGCGTGCTATAATACTCCTTGGAAACTCAGCGTTTCTAAGTTAATCCCCCCTCCTTGATTTTATCTCCAGATCACTTCACCTGTCAGCGGGCCGCGAGGCTCGTCTTTTTTTTGCTCCGCGCCCTCCGGCGGCGCGGCGTGAAAACCGCCTCCCGCGGCGCGGGAGGCGGTTTTTTCTGTTTCAGCCGAGCAGCGGCAGCTTGCCGCAGTAGCGGTAGCTGTGCAGGTAGTCCTCCGCGAGGAAGGGGGCGTTCGGCTCCCCCTCGATGACCGCGAGGTGCAGCTTTTCCAGGTTGGTGCGCGCCGCAAGCGCGCACGCCTGCGGGCCGTCCGCGAGGGCGACCACGCCGTTTCTGCCCGGCGTGGCGTCTAACGGGGCGAAGATGCCGCACCGCGCCGCGCCGCCGGAGGCGTAGCAGGCGTAGAGCGCGTAGACGCCGTTTTCATTGGCGCGGCAGCGCAGCAGGTCGGGCAGGATGCCGCCGCCCACGCCGGGGACGGCGATGAGCCGCGCGCCCTGCTCCCGCAGGATTTTGAAGCACTCGAAGTAATAGGCGTCCGTCCCGAGCACGACGCCGATCGGGCCGACGGCGGTCTCGACCGGCTCGATGAGCCCGGAGGGCTCGACGCCGAGCGCCCGGTCGGGCCCGATCGCGCAGATCTTTTCCTGCGCGCCCGCGGGCTGCCCGTCGGGGCCGAAGACGACGCACCGGTTGATCAGCCGCCCCTCCTCCCAGAAGAGGGCGCTGCCCGCCACGAGGTAGACGTGCTGGAGGCGGGCGACCGTGCTGAAGGTATACATGTAGAGCTCGTAGAGGTAGCCGTGAAGCGCCGCTGCGACCTGCTCCAGCCGTCCGTCCACGGGCTGCGGGAAGGGGCCGTCGAGGGCGGGCAGGGTCCCGCCGAACAACCAGCGGAGCATCCGCTTCCAGCCGGGGACGGTCGTGAGGGGGGCGAGCCCCACGTACTCGGGATAGACGACGACCTGCGCGCCCGTGTCGACCGCGGATTTGGCCAGCCGGTAGATCTCCGACGCGTAGTCCTTCCAGTCCCGGTAGGCGCGGGGCGCAAGCTGCACGGCCGCCCCGCGCACCGCCTCCGGGGCGGCGAATTCGGCGTTGCGCCGGTCGGTCTCCCCCTTGCCCTCAAGGAAGGCGGCGATCTTTTTCGGCGTGGCCGCGAAGGACAGCCGGAAGGTCAGCAGCCCCAGAATCGCTTTCCACATACGGCTACCTCCCCAGTTCGGCGGCGTAGTTCTCCACAAGCGCCGGGTTGATCTGTTCCATCAGCTCGAACCGGGCGCGGATCTCGTCGAGCCGCTCCATGTTGAGCGCGAAACGCACGGGCAGCGCGTCGGTGCGCCGCACCAGGTAGCCGTCCCCCGCGCGGGTGACGGGCGCGGGGCAGCAGACCACCGCGCCGCCCGCCGCGAAGTTCGCGACATAGACGTTGTTGCTCTGCGCGGCGTTCCAGACGGTGCAGAGGACGCGCTCGGGGGTCTCCTCCGCCGGGTCGAGGCACTGCACCGAGAGGACGGCGTCCGCCCCCTTGAGCGCGGCGGTCCGGAGGACCTGCGGGTGGTAGATGTCCGCGTCGACGCAGAGGAAGAGGTTTCCCAGCTCGGTGTGCACGACCTCGGCCCGCTCCCCCGGGCGCAGCGCGCCCCGCAGCGGGAGGGAGAGGTGCAGGGCGGGCTGGCGGCAGAGCGCCTGCCCGTCGGGCCCGAGCAGGCAGAGGCAGAGGTTCCCCTCGTGCACGAAAAGGCCGCTCACGAGGTGGACGCGGTGCTCCCTGGCATAGCGCACGCACCGCGACAGGTGGCGGCGCAGGTCCGCGCCGTCAAAATGGATGCCGCCGTCCGCCAGCAGCACCAGCTTCGCATCCTCCGAGGGGGGCTGGAAGGGGGGGCGTATTTCAATCGGGAAAAGCTCCATGCGGATTCCTTTCTTTCGCCGCGGGGCGGCGCCGTTGGTTTCTTGCGTTTATCATACCATCCGCGCCCGCGGATTGCAAACGCGGGAGGGGCTGGAAAAGAAAGGGGCCGCCCATTCGGCGGCCCCTTTCTTCCGCCGCTTTGAGGCGGACGGCGGGCATATGGCGAAGGTTACCGGAGGACATGCTTCCGGATCCCCCCGTAGGCGCAGAAGCAGGCGATCAGGCAGGTGAGGGAGCAGCCGATGAGCAGCAGGTAGATGAGGGACATCGGCAGCGTGGCCGCCAGGAGGAAGCCAAGCGCGCCGATGACGGCCAGCGCGAGCAGGTTGCGCGGCAGGCAGAGCAGGGCGAGCAGCAGGGTGTTTTTCAGCGCCTGCCGGGGCGGCAGGTCGACGAGCGCGAGCATGGGGAAGAGGTAGAGCGCCGCGCAGAGCAGCAGCAGGAGCAGCACCCCGCCGGCGAACAGGGGGATACCATAGACGGGCGAGGTGAGGGCGGCC
Organism: Anaerotruncus sp. DFI.9.16; assembly: GCF_024461615.1. Classification (NCBI taxonomy): domain Bacteria; kingdom Bacillati; phylum Bacillota; class Clostridia; order Eubacteriales; family Oscillospiraceae; genus Anaerotruncus; species Anaerotruncus sp. DFI.9.16. The sequence goes on along the minus strand of NZ_JANFZX010000018.1, from coordinate 39,597 downwards.
GCGCCGTAAAAGCGCAGCGCCCCGTCGCAGAGCAAAATCAGCGCGAGCAGCGGCAGGCCGAGCAGGGTGGACCATTTGAACTCCCGCCGGAAGGCGGAAAAAAAATCGTGCCAGAGGAAGTGGTTTTGGTCGCGGAGCATCGTGAGGGTGACCCGGCACATCGCGGTGGTCGCCGCCGGGATGGTGACGACGGGGACGCAGAAGAGCAGGTAGAGCAGGTTCAGCTTGACAAGCTCGAAAAACTCGCGGGACAGCACGTCGAAAAAGAGTGCCAGCCCCCTTTTGGGGGGCGCGTCCTTGGGGATGCCGGGACCGGGCTTGGCGTAGTTTCCGAAGAGTCCCACGGGAACACCTCGCTTTCTGAAGATGGAAAAAGGCTCCGGCGGCGGGTAAAACCGCCGCCGGGAGCCGCAGTGCATGTCAGTTGAAGATGACCTGCTGGGTCTCCTTGTCGAAGAGGTGGATCTTGGTGCAGTCGATCGCGATCTTGATGCGGTCGCCGTCCTTGGCGCCGCTGCGGGGCGGGACCTTGGCGACCAGCTTGGTTTCGCCGCTGGTGAGATAGAGGAAGATCTCCGAGCCCATCAGTTCGGCCAAATCGACGTCCGCGTCGATGACGCTCGCCGTATCGAGCCCGAAATAGGCCTCCTCGTCGTGCAGGTTCTCGGGGCGGATGCCGAGGGTCGCCGTCCTGCCCACATAGGCGTCGAGGGTGCCGGCGTCGGCCTTGCCCGCCGGGATCTTGATCTCATAATCGCCGAACATCGCGGCGTAGCCGCCGCCCTTTTTCTGGATCGTGACGTCGAGGAAGTTCATCTGCGGGGAGCCGATGAAGCCCGCGACAAAGATGTTGCACGGCTTGTCGTAGAGGTTCTGCGGGGTGTCCACCTGCTGGATGAAGCCGTCCTTCATGACGACGATCCGGTCGCCCATCGTCATCGCCTCGGTCTGGTCGTGGGTGACGTAGACGAAGGTGGTGCCCAGGCGCTTGTGCAGCTTGGTGATCTCCGAGCGCATCGCGGTGCGCAGCTTGGCGTCGAGGTTGGAGAGCGGCTCGTCGAGCAGGAAGACCGCCGGGTCGCGGACCATCGCGCGCCCGAGCGCGACGCGCTGCCGCTGTCCGCCCGAAAGCGCCTTGGGCTTGCGGTTGAGCAGGTGCTCGATGTCGAGCACCTTGGCCGCCTCATGCACCTTGCGGTCGATCTCCTCCTTGGGGGTCTTGCGCAGCTGAAGGCCGAACGCCATATTCTTATAGACGGTCATGTGCGGGTAGAGCGCGTAGTTCTGGAAGACCATCGCGATGTCGCGGTCCTTGGGGGCCACGTCGTTGACCAGCTTGTCGCCGATGTAGAGCTCGCCCTTGCTGATCTCCTCGAGCCCCGCGATCATGCGCAGGGTGGTGGATTTGCCGCAGCCGGACGGGCCGACGAGGATGATGAACTCCTTGTCGTCGATCTCGAGGTTGAAATCGCTCACAGCGGTCACGTTGCCGGGATAGACCTTGAAGATGTGGCGGAGGGAAATGCTTGCCATAATATAGCCCCCTATGGTAAAATGTTGATTTTGTATCATGGATATGTTATTCTTTGGATATCCCCTATAATCCTTATTATATCGGGGATTCTATCAAATACAATGGTAGTTTATTGATATTGATGGTGATTTATTGATGTCTGCGATCGATGAGATCAGGCCGGGACGCTGTCCCCTCGGGCTGCGCGCCCCCGCGGGCTTTCCCGGCGTGCTTCCGACGGAGTGCGGGCGGCTGGAGGCGGACGCGCCGCTCTCCTTCACGGGGCACGCGGTCCTGCTGCTCCACCTCTGCGGGGGGCGCGCGTCCGCCCTGCTCGGGGAGGAGTCCCTCCGCCTTGAGCCGGGGTGCTTCCTCGTCGCGCGGGACGCCTCCGCCCTGCGCCTGCTGCCCGAGGGGGAGGCCGATTGCGCCTACCTGCTCCTCAAAAACGCGCGGGAACTGGCCGCGCTGCTGGCGCGCGACGGCGCGCTCCTGCGCCCCCACGCCGGATGCCGCGCGGCGGGCCTGCTGTGGAACTTCTGCCGCCGCGCGCAGACGGGCGGCTTCCAGAACCCCTTCGCCGCGAGCGAGGCGGCCTACCGCATTCTCATGGAGCTCTGCGCGGCGGCGCCCCGCGCGGACGCCTGCAGCGAGCTGGTGCGGGGCGCCATCGACCTCATCCGGTCCGAGCTCGCCTTCCTCGCGGGCGTCGACGAGCTTGCCGAAAAACTCGGGGTGAGCAAGCCCCACCTCATCCGCACCTTTACGGCGGAGGTCGGGGAGTCCCCCGGCAAGTTCCTCCAGCGGGAACGGATCGACGCCGCCAAGCTCCTCCTGCTCAACCGCGAATACCCGGTGGAGACGGTGGCCAACATGACCGGCTACGCGGGTGCCAACTATTTCTGCAAGGTCTTCCGCCGCCTCACCGGCGAATCCCCCGGCGAATACCGCGCCCGCGCCTCCGCCCCCCTCCCCGGCCGGGACCTCCCCCGGCTCGACGCCTTTGAGGGTGTGCATTACGTTTAGCTCCCGGAGGAGCTTTTGAAAAGGTTCCCCCGGATCCCTTCACGTTGCACCGGCAGAAAAGGCCCGGCGTTCCATCCGGAACGCCGGGCCTTTCACCATGCGGAAGCCTCCCGATTCGGGCGTTTCCGCCAAGAGGCTCCCGGGATTCTTGTGCAGGCTGTCCGTTGACAGGGAACCGCGGAAGCGTGTAAGATAAATACGGATGCCAAACGTTTGCGCGAAAACGTTTGGCACGGAAAAAGCCTGCGCGGGAAGGGGGAGGAAAGGCGTGAGCATCCGCGAAATCGCCCGCATGACGGGGCTTTCGATCACCACCGTGTCCCACGCGATCAACGGGACCCGTCCCGTGTCGGAAAAGAGCCGCCGGCTCGTCGAGGAGGCCATCCGCCGGACCGGCTACAGGCCCAACCTCGCCGCCCGGGCGCTCAAGACCCAGAAATCCAACATCATCGCGCTGATCATCCCCTCCACCGAGCCGGGCAACTCGACCAACTGCTTCTTTTTCGACGTGCTCGGCGGCGTCAAGGACACCCTCCAGCGGCGCGGCTACGACCTGATCGTCTCCACCTATTCCGAGCGCAGGTCGGACATCCGGCTGGACAGCGTCTCGGTGCTCAAAAAGAGCTGGATCGACGGACTCCTGCTCGTCCCCAACAGCCGCCACAGCCGTTACGACGAGCTGCTCGCGGGCGTCGACCTGCCCACCGTCCTGCTCGACCGCCGGCTCGACGGCTGCGACCTGCCGCTCGTCTGCTGCGACAACGAATCCGCCGCCGAGCAGGCCGTCGGCCTGCTGGCCGATTCGGGCCGCGCGCGCATCGGCTACCTCGGCGGCGCGCTCGACCTCTCGACCGCCTACGACCGCTATGCCGGTTACCGGAGGGCGCTTGAAAAGCGCGGGCTCCCCCTCGACCCCGGGCTTGTCCGCCTGGGGCTCGACTATTCGATCGAGGCGGGGCGGGAAGCGGCCCGCGAGCTCGTCGGGCAGGGGGCGGACGCCGTCTTTGCCGCCAACAGCGTGCTGACGATGGGGCTGGTCAAATACCTGGGCGGGGCGGGGATCGCCATTCCCGGCCGGGTGGCGGTCGTCGGCTTCGACGACTACGACTGGACCGAGATCGCCAGCCCCCCGATCACGGCGGTGCGCCAAAGCGCCTTTGCGATGGGCGCGAAGGGGGCAGAGATGCTGATCGGGCTGATCGAGGGGCGCGAGCCGCCCGAACGGACGGTCCTCCTGCCCGCCGGGCTGACTCTGCGTGAATCCCACGGCCCCGCGCGGCCGTGACGAAAGGGATTGTCTGATCGGACCAACTTGATAAAGGAGATGCAGCTATGTACAAAAAACCGAAGATCCTCGTGGTCGGCAGCTTTATGATGGACCTCATCGTCTCCACCGGCAGGTTCCCGAACTCCGGGGAAACGGTGATCGGCAAGAGCTTCAACACCGCCTCCGGCGGCAAGGGCGCCAACCAGGCGGTCCAGGCCGCGCGGCTGGGCGCCGACGTGACGATGGTGGGCAAGGTGGGCGACGACGGCTTCGGCCGGGAGATGACCGCCTCGGTGGCCGCCTCCGGCATCCACACCCAGCACATCCTGGCCGACCCGGACCACGCCTCGGGCGTGGGCAGCATCACGCTCGAGGTCGAGGAGGGCCAGAAGAGCCGCAACCGCATCATTGTGGTGCCGGGCGCGAACATGGCGATCACGCCGGAGGAGGTCGCCTTCCTGAAGGAGAAGATCGCCGTCTACGACATGGTCATGCTTCAGCTCGAGATCCCGATGGAGATCAACGAGCTCGTGGCGAAATATGCCTATGAGCAGGGCGTCCCGGTCATGCTCAACTCGGCGCCCTCCGCGCCGCTCTCGGCGGAGCTGCTCTCCCACCTGAGCTACATCTCCCCCAACGAGCACGAGGCCGCCGACCTGACGGGCGTCGAGATCCGCAAGCAGGGCAAGGAGGTCAACCGCGCCGACGTGGACGCGGCGGTCCAGGCGCTGCTCGCCAAAGGGGTGCAGAACGTCATCATCACGCTGGGCAGCTCGGGCGCGATCGTCGCGAACGCGCGGGAGAGCCACTACTGCCCCTGCATCGACGTGGTGGAGGTCAAGGACCCGACCGCCGCGGGCGACTCCTTCGTGGGCGCGTATACGACGGCGGTCTGCGCGGGGCTCACCCCGGCGCAGGCGCTCGAATTCGCCAGCTACGCCGCCACGATCACCGTCTCCAAAATGGGCGCGCAGCCCTCGCTGCCGACCCTCGACGAGGTGATCGCGCTGATGAAGGAGCAGAAGTTCGACAGCTTCGACCTGTCGGTGCTCGACGTGCTCAAATAATCCGGAAACAGAATTCACGATAAAGGAGCGACAACAGCTTGAAACAGGAATCCATCCAGGCAATGCGGGAGTTTACCGCCAGGGCGCGCGAGGCGTTCGACCAATTTGTCGACGGCGTGGAGGACGCCGAGTATGTGAAGGCGGCGGAGCTCATCCTCGCCTCCCGGCAGAAGGGCGGCCGCCTGCACATCACCGGCATCGGCAAGCCCGGCCATGTGAGCGGCTACGGCGCGTCGCTGCTCTCCTCCACCGGCACCCCCACCTACTTTCTGCACGGCACCGAGGCGGTGCACGGCTCCTGCGGGCAGCTCGTGCCGGGCGACGTGGTCATCTGCATCTCCAACAGCGGCGAGACCGCCGAAATGAAGACGACCGTCACCGCGATCAAAAATAACGGCTGCGAGGTAATCGGCGTCTCGGGCAATCCCGATTCGTGGCTCGCCAAGCAGAGCGCCGCCCACCTCTTCGCGGGCGTCTGCTGCGAGGGCGGCCCCCTCAACCGCGCGCCGCGCGCCTCGATCCTCGCGGAGAACTTCGTGCTCCAGCGGCTGAGCGTGCTTTTGCAGGCGAACCGCGGGCTCGACCCGAAGCAGTATGTCATGTGGCATCCGGGCGGGACGCTCGGCCAGCTCCGCGACAACGAAAAATAACCGACAGGAGGCAAGCGCCATGCTGAAAGGCGGCTGTATCAACCCGGAAATCATGAAGGCGATCTCCCTCTGCGGCCACGGCGACCAGATTCTGATCGCGGATGGCAACTACCCGCTCGACGCCAAAACGGGCGGCGCGCAGAAGGTCTATCTGGGACTGACGGCGGGCGTTCCCGAGGTCACGCAGGTGCTCGAGACGCTGCTCCAGAACATCAATGTGGAAAAGGCGGAGGTCATGCTGCCCGAGGACGGCAGCACTCCGGAAATTTTCGCCGACTTCACTCGCCTGCTCGGCGGGATGGCGCTCGACGGGCTCGACCGCTGGGCCTTCTACGGCGCCTGCTGCGAGCCGAAGGTCCGTCTGGCGATCTCCACCGGCGAAAAACGCGTCTTTGCAAACATCCTGCTCACCGTGGGGGTCGCGTGAGCGCCCGGTGTAAAAAAGAAAAAAACCGCGCGGGCAGCCTTGTCCGCGCGGTTTTTTTACGCGCCTGCGGTTGAATTTTGCGCTGTATTGTGCTACCATTGGAAAGATCAAAATCTGATGTTTCGAGGTTGTTTCCATGGCAAAGGATACCAGTAAAACCCTGCGCGCCGCGCTCACCGCGACGGCGCCTGTCTTTTTCGGCTACATCTTTGTCGGCATGGCGTTCGGCCTGCTGCTTCAGAAGGCGGGGTACAACGCGCTTTGGGCGTTCGGGTGCAGCCTGACCGTCTATGCCGGATCGATGCAGTTCGTGCTCGTCGAACTGCTCACCAGCTGGGTGGGGCTGGCGCAGACGGCGGTCGTCACGCTCGCCGTTCAGGCGCGCCACGCCTTCTACGGGCTCTCCCTCATCGACAAGTTCAAGGGCCTCGGGAAAAAGAAGCCCTATCTCATCTTCGCGCTCACCGACGAGACCTACTCGCTGCTCTGCTCGGTCAAGACGCCCGAGGGCTGCGACCGGGGGAAGTTCTACCTGCTGATCTCCGCCCTCAACCAGAGCTACTGGATCGTGGGCGGGGTGCTCGGCGCGACGATCGGCGAGCTGGTGCCCTTCAACTCGACGGGCATCGACTTCGCGATGACCGCCCTCTTCATCGTCATTTTTGTCGAGCAGTGGCTCACCGCCAAAAGCCACATCCCCGCCCTCGTGGGGATCGCCTGCGCGGCGGTCTGCCTGCTGCTGTTCGGCACCGACGGCTTCCTGCCGCCCGCGCTGCTGCTCACCGTCGCGGTGCTCGTCGCCGGGCGCCGCACGATCGAACGGAAGATCGGTCCCCCGGCGGAGGAACCCGCCGGGGATGCTTCGGATGGAAAGGAGGCGCCGGGATCATGCCGCTGAGTCCGCTTCAGGCAGTCGCCGTCATTGCGACGGTCGTCGCCGTCACCGTCTGCTGCCGCGCGCTGCCCTTCCTCGTCTTCCGCGACGACCGCCCCGTCTCGGGGCTGGTCGTCTACCTCGGGCGCATCCTGCCCTTCGCGATCATCTCGATTCTAGTCATCTACTGCCTGCGGAATACCAGCTTTACCGCCGCGCCCTTCGGCGTGCCCGAGATCATTGCCGTGGCGCTCGCCGCCGCCATCCACGTCTGGAAGCGCAACAACCTGCTCTCCATCGGCATTTCGACCGTCGTCTATATGTTCCTGCTGCAGGTCGTGTTCGTGTGAGTTTCCGCGCAGCCTCCGCGCGAAGTTGTCGGGCAGGTGCGGGCGCCCCCCGGAAGGCGCGGCGCTCCCGCGGGCGGGGCGGAAAACCGTGCGGCCTGGCCGCACGCGCGCTTCGCGCGTGGCGCGCCTCCGGCGCGCCGTTTTCCGCCCGCCCGGCCCCGCTTTCTTTTCTCTTGCAAAAGAAAGCGGCAAAGAAAATGCGCCGGAAGGACAGGGCGTTCCGCCCGCTGCGGCGGGCGGCTCAGGGCTCCTCCCTGAGAACCCGCCGCCTTTTGGAAAAAGGCGGGCGAAAACGTTTCTTTATGGCGGGCGAAACGGTTTTCACGGGACGCGGGTAGGGCGGAGCGACGCGCCCCGCCTGAACCTAAAGTTTTGAGAGGGGTCCGGGGAGAACTTTTTCAAAAGTTCCCCCCGGAGGCTTTTCAAAGCCCGCTGAATATGATATGATAGTTGAATTGAATACAGTTGTGTGTCATCGGCGCACAATTTAAAGGAGTTTGGTTTCCATGGATTACATCAGCACCCGCGACAGTGGGCACCGCGTCAGCGCGGCGCAGGCGATCGTGTCGGGGCTCTCGCCCGACGGCGGCCTGTTTTTGCCCGAAAGCCTGCCGCAGTTCTCCCTTTCGGAGATCGAGGCGATGGCCAAGACCGGCTACGCCGGCCGCGCCGTGGCCGTGCTCTCCCGCTTCCTGACCGATTTTTCCGAGGACGAGCTGCGGGAATACGTCTCGCGCGCCTACGCGCCGGAGAAGTTCCCGCCCAAGGCGGTCGCGCCGGTCGTTCCGCTCGACGAAAACGCCCACATCCTCGAGCTTTTCCATGGACCGACCTGCGCGTTCAAGGATTTTGCGCTGCAATTGCTGCCCTTCCTGCTGACCGCCTCGCTGCGCAAGACCGGCTGCGACAAGACGGTCGTCATCCTCGTGGCCACCTCGGGCGACACGGGCAAGGCCGCGCTCGAGGGGTTCGCCGACGTGCCGGGCGCCAAGATCTGCGTCTTCTATCCCGACGGCGGCACCAGCAACATCCAGCGCCTCCAGATGACCACCCAGGCGGGAGAGAACGTCATGGTCTTCGCCGCCGAGGGCAATTTTGACGACGCCCAGAACGGCGTCAAGCGGATCTTCACCGACCGCGCCTACGCGGAGGAGCTGGCGGGCAAGGGCTATATCCTCTCGTCAGCCAACTCGATCAACTGGGGGCGGCTCGTCCCGCAGATCGCCTACTATTTCTCCGCCTATTGCGAGCTGCTGAACGCGGGCAGGATCAAGCCCGGCGACCCGGTCAACGTCGTGGTGCCCACCGGCAATTTCGGCAACATTCTGGCGGCCTATTTCGCCAAGCACTGCGGCCTGCCGGTCGGGAAGCTCGTCTGCGCCTCCAACCGGAACAACGTCCTCACCGACTTCATCACGACGGGGACCTACGACCGCAACCGCGGCTTCTATGTCACGACCTCCCCGTCGATGGATATCCTCATCTCCTCCAACCTCGAGCGGCTGCTCTACCTGCTCTGCGGCCGGGACGACAAGGTCCTGCGCGGCTATATGGAGGCGCTTGCGAAGGCGGGGAAATACACGGTGGGGGCGGACGTCCTTGCGAAGCTGCAAAGCGAGTTCGCGGCGGGTTGCGCCGACGACGCGGCGACCGCCGCGGCCATCCGCGGCGTCTACCGGGAGACGGGATACCTCTGCGACACCCACACCGCGGTGGCGGTGAACGTCTACCGGGATTACGCCGCCAAAACCGGCGACCGGACGCCGACGGTCATCGCGTCCACCGCAAGCCCCTTCAAATTCGCGAACAGCGTGCTGCCCGCGGCCTTCGGCAGGGCGGCGGACGGCGGGGACTTCGCCCTGCTCGCAAAGCTGGCGGAGCTTTCGGGGCAGCCCGCGCCGCGGGCGCTCGCGGGCCTTCAGGATAAGACGGAGCGGTTTACCGCGACGGTCGAGCCCGCGAAGATGAAGGAAGCCGTAAGCGGCTGGCTGGGCATTTGAGCGCCCCATTTTGACAGAACGGGTGATCGTATGAAATATGTGGTAATGCTTGGCGACGGCATGGCGGACCGCCCCGTCCCCGAGCTCGGCGGCAGGACCCCGCTCGAAGCGGCGGTCAAGCCGCATATGGATTTCCTTGCGCAGCACGGCACCGTGGGCATGGCGCGCACCGTCCCCGAGGGGATGCCTCCCGGCTCGGACACCGCCAACCTTTCGGTGATGGGCTACGACCCCAGGATCTACTACAGCGGCCGCTCGCCGCTCGAGGCGGTGAGCATGGACATCCCGCTCGCGGCGGACGACGTGACCTTCCGCTGCAACCTCGTGAACCTCTCGGAGGAGGGGGCGCTCGAGGATGCGACGATGGTCGATTACTCCTCCGATGAGATCACGACGGCCGAGTCAACCGAGCTGATAGCCTTCCTGAACCGGGAGTTCCACACCAAAACGCGCGACCTCTATCCGGGCATCAGCTACCGCCACTGCCTCGTGCTGCGCCACGCCGAGACGGGCACCGACTGCACGCCGCCGCACGACATCTCCTTAAAGCCCGTGCGGGACTACCTTCCGAAGGGCCGCTACGGCGAACAGCTGCTTGACATGATGAAGCGGTCCTATGCGCTGCTGCGCAACCATCCGGTCAACCTGGCGCGCGTTTCCCGCGGCCTGCGCCCGGCCAACTGCTGCTGGTTCTGGGGCGAGGGGACCCGCCCCGCGCTCTCCTCCTTTGAGGAACGGTTCGGCGTGAAAGGCGGCGTCATCTCCGCCGTCGACCTCATCAAGGGGATCGGTATCTGCGCGGGACTCAAGAGCGTCGACGTGCCCGGCGCGACCGGCAATGTGGACACCAACTTCCAGGGCAAGGCGGAGGCGGCGATCGGCCTCTTGCAAAACGGCTGCGACTTCGTCTACATCCATGTGGAGGCGCCCGACGAGTGCGGCCACCGCCACGAGGTGGAGAACAAGGTGAAATCGATCGAGCTGATCGACCGGGAGATCCTCGGACGGCTGCTGCCCGCGCTGCAGGCGAGCGGGGAGGACTATGCCGTCCTGCTGATGCCCGACCACCCGACGCCGCTTTCCATCCGCACCCACAGCGGCGATCCCGTGCCCTTCGTCCTCTACCGCAGCGACCGCGAATCGCCGCTGCACGCAGGCGCGTACACCGAGGCGTTCGCCGAAAAGACGGGGCTTTTCATCCCCGAGGGGCACCGCCTGATGGAGAAGCTCCTCCTCGACGAGCGCATCTGAAATTTTCCGGAAAAGCGGTTGACAAGCCGGGAGCCCAATGATATAATAATCAAGCACGATTGCTGAAATCGTGCTGATATGCGGGTATGGCGGAATTGGCAGACGCGTTAGATTCAGGTTCTAATGGTCGCAAGGCTGTGCAGGTTCAAGTCCTGTTACCCGCACCAAAAAAGGTTGTCGACTTTTGTCGACAACCTTTTTGTTTCGTTTGGGTATGGGAGCTTTAAGGCATAGAGCCAGTTATATACCTTGGATAAAAGGACAAGCAAAATACAGCGACAAAATATCATTGATGTGCTATAATAATTTAAAAAATGATGAACGACAGCTAGGAACGGATGTGTATAAAAGTATGGCGTACTATATTGATTTGTTCTCTCCTGAGACATACTTTGCGTACAGCGATTCAGATCGGAGTATTTCCGGTTTCCGGGAACGGCAAAAGGGTATCGCTTCGTTAATTAAGGCCGGAGACAAACTAATTTGTTATATGACCAAACTATCCCGATGGGTTGGTATTCTAGAAGTAACGTCTTCTTTTTTTGTCGACGATTCTCCTATATTTATTCGCCCTATTGACCCCTTTATAATTCGTTTTAAAGTAATTCCGCACGTTTGGCTACTGCCAGAGCAAGCTGTTCCAATAAATCAGGATATTTGTTGGAAATATCTATCTTTTACAAAAGTACAGTTTACAAGGGACTACACAGAGTAGGTATCTGACGGGAGGGGTTCCACCCGTCAGATTTTCCATATGATATTCAAGCTGTCGCTTGTGGCGGCTATGGTGGTAATCATCAAATCCACCACCCGCCGCTTGTCGTCAAAGGATACATTCTCCCAAGTGTCGAGGTAGCCGGAAATCTGGCTGACCTGTTCCGGGCTAATGGCTTCCACCGTCAGTTCCGCTATCCTCGCCAGAAGTTCCTGCTTGCGCCCGTCCAGTTCTGCTATCTTCACATTCACATAGGAGAGCAGGACATTGTTTGCCCCCGTCAGACTGTCCACCAGCTTTTCAATCTCGCTGTCCACATGGGCAAGCTCCACTTGCAGTGCTGCAATTTTCGGGTTTTCCTTTGCCGCTTTCTTTCTGCCTGTCAGCGTCTTGTAGCTTGCCAGTTTCTTTACCATCTGCTGATAAACAACCGCTTCCAGTTCCGAAGTAATGATTTTCCCGCACCCGGCACAGCTTTTATTGTCCAGCCGTTTTGTGCAGCGGAGATATTGCTTTCCCACAGGATTGTTAATGCTCATAAGCGCATACCCGCAATTCCCGCATTTGATTTTTCCCGCGAGCCATGTATGGGTAGCTTTTCGGGCAGACTGGATTTTCATGTTGTTCATCAGCTTCTTACGGCAGGTTAGCCAGATGTCGGAGGGAACAATGCCCTCATGGGGAGCCAGCACCAGCATTTGGTCTTTCAAGTCGTTCTTCTTGCTGGGCTTCACATCCCGCCCTTGATACAGATAGCAGCTGTTCATGCCAGTAAAATCGGCAGCGTCATTGACAATGACCGTCCCTTGACTTTTGAAAAATTCATACACATCAAGGTCTGCCTGCACATAGACAGGATTGCGTAACATCTGCGCCAGCGTGGGGCGTATCAGCTCTTTGCCGTTGAATAAAATCCCCTGTTCGGCAAAGTACCGGGTAATGTCCCCGTAAGAGGTAGTGGGCTGGGCGTACATCTCAAACATCAGCCGGATATTTGCCGCTTCGTCTGGATTTACCACCAGCTTTTTTGTGTTGATACCATCCATTTTGATTGGCTCGGTGTGGAAGCCATAAGGGGCTTTCCCACCCATCTTGAAGCCTCGCTGGCTGCGGGAATAGTAAGCGTCCGTTACCCGCTTCTGTATGGTTTCCCTCTCAAGCTGGGCGAACACGATACAGATATTCAGCATCGCCCGCCCCATCGGGGTAGAGGTATCAAACTTTTCCGTAGAGGACACAAACTCCACATTGTACTGTTGGAACAGCTCCATCATGTTGGCAAAGTCCAGAATAGAACGGCTGATACGGTCGAGTTTGTAAACCACGACCTTTGCAATCAAGCCCCGCTTGATGTCCCGTACCAGTTCTTGAAACTTCGGACGGTCTGTGTTCTTGCCGCTGTACCCTTTGTCTGTGTATTCCTTGCAGTTACCGCCTTTCAACTCATATTTGCAAAATTCAATCTGGCTTTCAATGGAAATGCTGTCCTTTTTGTCTACCGATTGTCTTGCATAGATTGCGTCTATTCGATTGTTCATATTGTCGCTCCTTTTCTTAAAAAAGAAACGGAGCTGCTGACAGTTTTATTATACCGCCAGCAGCCCCGCAAATCAACGATGGCTTCGGAAAACCTTATGCCCCGGCTTCCTCACTCTGCCGTTTGTCGGCATACTTGCGGAACACCTCATAAAGCTGCTGTTCCAGCTCCCGGCGTTTTGCCGCTTCCTGCTCCGGCGTGAACACCGGGGAGAGATTTTCCAGCGTGATTTCCTTTCCCTGAAAAGTCACGACTTCGGTTTCTTTCTTGTATCTGATATGCTCCATAGTACCTCCGTATTTAATTTTCAAAGTGCAGTGCCGCCATGCTGCGGCGTGAAATGTTTTCTGCCATCAATCACCGTTCCCTTGTGTGCCGCTGTTGCCGTTTCAGTTCTGCCAGCACCTCCAGCGGGATACGGTCTACCAGCCGCTGAATGTCTTTCAGCTCGCTTTCCAGCTTTGCCCGTTCCATCGTATCTTTCATCTTGCCCTTTTCGCTGGCTTTGGCTCTGGCTTCCAACTGTTCCTTTTCTGCCAAAAGGTCGTTTATTGTGACCTTATATTTTTTGAGCTGACCGGAGAAGTTCTCCATCTGCGGAAACCATTTTTTTAGCAGGGAGAGGGCTTCCTCTTTCTTCTTTCCAGCGTTGAACGGGGTAATACCGTCCAGCGTGGCTTCAATGGTTCTTGCCTGTTTTGAGAGATTGACCGCCTGCTTGAACAAACGGGTGGGGATATGCTTCCTGCCTGTCTTGCTGGCACTTTCCCCACGCTCCAAGTCGGGATATTTCTCCACCATATAAGCGTGAAAATCGTCCTGCCATTTTGTGAGATTGGCTCTATTCCCGATAATCTCCTTTGCACACAGGCGGTTGTCCTCTGTCAGCGGGACAAAGACCAAATGCAGGTGGGGCGTTTTCTCGTCCATGTGTACCACCGCCGACACGATATTTTCTTTCCCTACCCGCCCGATTAAGAAATCAGCCGCCCTCTGGAAAAATTCCTGTATCTCCTTTGGGGACTTCTTCTTGAAAAACTCCGGGCTGGCGGTAATCAGCGTATCCACAAACCGGGTGCTGTCCCTGCGGGTGCGGCAGCCAGCTTGTTCAATGCGGCTTTGAATGAAGTGGTAATAGCGTCCCTCCGGCTTGACGATGTGGAAATTGTACTTGCTCCGGCTGGTGTCAATGTCGGGATTGCTGGCGTACTGTTCTTTCTGTCTTTCGTGATGGGCTTCCAGCGGTCTTGCCGGATTTCCCTTGTGTTTTTCAAATCGCAAAATTGCGTGTTGTGCCATGAAACTCCTTTCTCCATTCCTTTCCTATCCGGGACTTTTCCACAGGAAAATCCCGCCGAAACTATCTCTGATCGGATTGGAATGGAATGGATATAAATAAAATATTTTTAATCTTTGTATTTCTATATACCGTCCGGTTTCCGTACTTCAAGAGGATTGATTATCGTACTTGCCGGGTACGGTTTTCAGCCCTCCGGCGTTCCAAAACAGGATTTCTTGAAGTCGGTATTTGAAACCGCTTCATAGGATTTTGGGTAAATACAGTTGGGTTTTCCACAGCCCTGTTTCTTAATCTCAATCAACTCCGCATATTGCAGTTCCCGCAGGGTGTTGACCGCTTTCTGCCGTCCGCAGTGGAGCAGCTCCACTACCTCGTTGATGGGATAGTAGAGGTAAATGCGCCCATATTCATCTGCCCAGCCGTTTTTCCGGGACAGGTCTGTTCGGCGCAGGATAAAGGCATACAGTACCTTTGCTTCGTTGGACAGGGGTGTGAATGTGGGGGCTTCAAAAAGGAAATTAGGAAGCCGGGTAAAGCTGACCGCCTTTTCCGGCTGATGAATATAAATCGTGCTTGTCATAGTGTGTTTTGTGGACGGTTAGAAGCCCGTTTTCCGAGGAAGATGATACTTCATACCACCCGCCCCGGTTATGAACTTGCGAAGCCCGATAAATCAAGGCTTTTTTTCTGTCTAACTGTCCACAGCAGACCTCCTTTTCCGTTCACTTTCTGTTTTCTGCCGCCTGTGAACTCTGGCGGCGCAGTCGGGGCAGTATTTAGCCCGGTTGGATTTGGGGACGAACACACCGCCGCAGACCGCACAGCGTTTCAAGTCCCTGCCCCGGTAAATCTCCGCTTCCAGCGTCCCGGCAAGCGGCAAGACCGCCCACCGAAACCACTTGCAGCAGACCGAGAAAGAAATGGTCTGGGGGCAGGTGTGGGTATCCCCATTGTCAAGGAGCATACAATTCCCGTCCTCATAACAGCAGCACTCCCGGCGGATCAGGGCGTTTGCCTGTTTCCTCTGTGTCGGTGTCATGCGGTAAAGGGAACCGTCCGGCTTGCGCTCTATGGGCGGCAGTCGTTTATATGGGTTCTCTTTCATGTGTTCCCTCCATTTCTCCTTAGCCGTTCTTCCCGAAAAGGCTTCCTGCCCCATTCCTGCGGCGTGTTCCGGCGTTGGCACGCTCCCCGGACTTCGGGACATTTTGTCCCGAAGTGGCTCGTTGCAGTGCTTCCCCTGCCGGGGTATTCCTTTTCGGACGGTCATTCATTTTTCAAGGTGCAGTTCATCGATGAACTACCCTAAGTCTACACCTAAAAGACCGCCCGCCCCGTATATCCATAAGGTCGGAAATCAGCACCAAAAACTCTCTATTTCCACGCTCTCGGAATTATGGTAGAATAGAAAAAACGGAACAAGAAATAGGAAATGATAGAGGTGAACTGAAAAATATGGCATGGTTAAATTTAAATAGTTATGAAAGACAAGAATATGTGGAATTGAGATTGAATGCACCAAAAGCCGAAAAAATATTATTAGAATTCAATCCGCTAAAAATCTCTGATACGCCTGATTGGAACCCTGCGTGGGAAGAATGGCATTGTTATAGAAATCCTTTAAGGATTTATCAGCAGGATTATGAGATTTTAGTTGATTATTTCAACAAAATATATCCTATTAAGGATGCATTTGATGGAACACTTGAGCAGGAATTTAGTGTCTGTTTTGATAATTGGATAGGGAAAAATGATTGGATAAAAATTATTTTCGAAATAGAAAAAGACTTAAACGGTGTTTTGGATGGAGAAAGAATTTTTTTGACAGGCTTTCTTGAATGGTTAAAAGAAGCACTCAAATATTCATCTATCATCGTAGTTGAGGGAAATTTATAAATACATACAGAGTTTCTTAAGCATGGGAGGAGGGAGCGCATGGAACTATCCATACAAGAACGATTGAAAGACCTGCGTGTGGAGCGTGGGCTGACGCTGGAACAGCTTGCGGAGCAGACGCACCTCTCCAAGTCTGCGTTGGGCAGTTATGAAGGAGATAATTTCAAGGACATCAGCCATTATGCCCTTATTGAGTTGGCAAAGTTTTATGAAGTGACTGTTGATTATCTGCTGGGGCGTTCTCAAACAAAAAATCACCCAAACGCCGATCTCGCAGACCTGCGTTTGAGTGATGATATGATTGAACTATTGAAAAGCGGGCTGTTAGATAATCCCCTCTTGTGCGAGCTGGCAACGCACCCGGATTTTCCCCGGCTCATGGCCGACCTTGAAATCTATGTGAACGGCGTAGCCACAAAGCAGGTACAGGGCGCAAACGCCATCGTGGACGCAGTGATCGCAAGGATTATGAAACAGCACAATCCCGGCTTGACCGACCCGCAGTTACGGCAGCTTATTGCCGCCCACATTGATGATGACAGCTTTTGCCGCTATGTGATACAGCAGGACATAAACAAGATAGCTCTTGACCTACGGGAAGCACATAAGGACGATTTTTTCAGCGTCCCGGAGGATAACCCGCTGAAAGATTTTTTACAGACCGCAGACGAAGTCGCCAGCGAGGACGGCGACCCGGAACAAGCGTCTTTGGCGTTTATCTGCAAGCGGCTCAAACTGAATTACAAGAAGCTGTCCGAGGAAGAAAAGAAGTGGCTGAAAAAGATTGCACAGAAGTCGGATTTACTGAAAAATCCAAATCCCCAGCGGGGGCGGAAGTAAAGAACAATACAGTAAAATATGGAGGAAAAATAAATGGGAATGATTGCAAATTATCAGTCAACTACTGACATTGAATTAGAAAAATTTATGTGTCTTGATGATGTGGAAGAAGCACAGGAAAATGAGAACTTAGAAATTTGTGATATAGATAAAATGTGGGACGCACTTCATTTTTTGTTGACAGGAAAATCTGCCAGCGAACCGATTGAAGATAATTTAATCAGCGAAGCGATTGTAGGACAGTTTAATATTTCTGGGGAAGAAATTGAAGAATTTATATCTGGAACGAAAACTGATAGAGTGAAAGAAATTGCAAAAGCGTTGCAAGAGCTTGATTTTGAAACATATATTGATAAATTTGATATGAGTATGTTTCGCCAAAACGATATTTACCCTGATATTTGGGAATACGAAGAAGAAGCTGATGAAATTAAAGATGAGTTAAGAACCTCATTTGAAAGTTTGAAAAAGTTTTATGAGAAAATGGCAGAGCAAGAAAGAGCCGTATTAGTGTCAATTTACTAACTATCTAAATTTACCTGTTGAAAAAATAGCAAAGCCAGTCGAGCCAGTCAACGGTCAAGATGAACGGCGCATAAATGCGCCGCCGTTGATAGTCCCGCCCGTCTTTGCTAATGGGCAATCAAGGCGGGAAAGCCCTAAAATGGCTTCCCGCCCATTTCAATTTTTACGGGAGTGTATCTATAAGTTCGGCGTAGGACGAGGGACGGGGTTTTCATATACGCCCTGTCTGCTGATGAAACCAACCCTGTGTTTGCGGCTCCACGCCACACAATTACAGCCTTGTTTTCCTGCTGCTTCAAATGCTCTTGCCCTCCCGGTTGGCAACCTCATTTTCGCAGCAACGCCGACAGAGCGTATAACACACTACACTTTGCAAGCAAAGTCGTGTGCCAAAGGGATACCCTTTGGAAACCCCGAACAACAAAACAGGCTGAATATCTCGCACTTTCCCGGTGCTTGATACTCAGCCTTTATTTGTTGTCAGCAGCCCCCGTTTCGTGGTCTGCGTGTAGTTCCTTGTAAACTGACCTAAGGCTCTGCCTAAAAAGAGCCAAGCTTGGACTGGAATGGTTCGGGGAAGCCTTAGAAAACTGGATGATGAGGATGGACAATATCTTGAAACTCTTTTGTTAAAACAATCTCTGGCGCCAAAAAATTACAAGCTGAGTGAGCTTGATAATAAAAAGCTAAAAATATCAATAGTCAATTCGACTGATGGACAAATTATTGTCTCTGTTCCTGATGATGAAAAAGATACTGAAGGAACAAAGAAACAGATACAGACGGAACAGTATGAATCAATAAAAGTGCAAGCTAAGTTGGCGGAAATTGGGGAAAGAATGAACTTAAAGATATGGCTTCCACGGAGCGATAGGCAAAGAGTTCTGGAAATTTGGAAACCAGAATCAGAGCAATCCCTGTTAGAAAGACTACCATTAAATTATGATGATGTAACCTTAAGGACAATTGAGAACATTGATGTCCTCTGGATTAGGAAACATTCCATTATCCGAGCTTTTGAGGTGGAGCATACGACGTCAATTTATTCTGGTATATTAAGGATGGCAGACCTGATGGCCTTACAACCTAATTTATCTATAAAGGCTCACATCGTTGCTCCAGTTCAGCGTCGTTCAAAAGTGTTGCAAGAGATCGCACGGCCGGTTTTTTCTCTTTTAGAGCGAGGTCCATTATCGGAATCATGTACATATATCTCTTATGACACTGTATCGGATCTCTTAAACGACAAAAATCTAGAATATATGAATGACACTGTTTTGGAGAAATATGCAGAGTATGCTGAGGACGCCGATATATAAAACTAGATTCGTAAATACCGCTTGCCTATTGCCCGCAAACCTTTGATATTACTGGCTTTTTTGAGTAGATCCTATATCACCACCCGCACCAAAAGTAAGAAATCCGAACCCAATGGGTTCGGATTTCTTTATATCTGCATCTGCCGCATCAAAAAAGGGACCTGCTTTTGACTGAGATCAAAAGCAGGTCCCTTTTTTCGCTCCCTTGAATAGCGGCCGGCCGGGAAAAAACGCCTCAGGAAAAAACGCTTTGATTCAGCAGGGTATCGATCTGCCGCTCAAACTCGCCCGCGGTCAATGCGGCCTTTGAGGATAAGCGCCAGAGCGGGATCCGCATATGCCGGATCGCCGCATCCTTTTTTTCATCCCTCGTTATCTGCTCGGGGGTATTGTGGAAGCGCCCGTCCAGCTCTATGGCCAGGACGGGATTATCGATCGCGTTGCAAAGGGTGAAATCCACGTGCGTGTTGTGGTGCAGGACAAAAGCACGCATGGCGGAGTCCTGATCCAAATATGCTTGATCGGTTATCAGGTTTGCCAGGGGGAGCTTCACCCGGCAGTACATCTGAGGATGTCTGCTGATATATGTATCGATATGCCGGTAGACGGTTTCCTCAAAAATGTTATCTAAATTGTCGTGCGGCGTGTAGGCGCGCATTTTTCGGTACAAACCGTCAAACAGGCAGACCGTCTTGTCCGGGATCCTTTGCCCGTAGCTGTTGATATAATCGATCAAATCGCGCATTTCCTCGCTTTTGCGGTGCAGGAAAGGCGCATCCGCCACCATGACGAACCGCTTTTTCGCCCGTGAAACGGCAACATTGAGCAGTTCTTTCTTGAACAGGCAGTGTTCTCCGGACAGGTGGTTGTTGGCAAAGGGCAGATCGTTGAGCACGGTGGAAAAGAATACGGTATCCTGTCCTCTTCCCTGGAAGGTGTGAATCGTACCGCACACGTCCTTCCCGCAGTGGAAGTGGCTTCTCAAATGTTCGCCCTGCGCCTTGAACGGCGTTATGACATACGTCTTTTCCAGCGCCGGGCCGGTCAATTCTTCAATTGCCCGGATCTCCCTTTCATTGCAGAAAGAGCTTCCCGATCTGTCCGGCTGCGCATACTTGCCCTGGTCCACCGTCACCATCTGCATGGCGTTCTGATGGGCCTCGGTATAGATGATCAGTTCCCCGTCGTAGTAAAATTTGTTGCAGTAGTTGATGATCATATAGTCGCACCGGTAGTGCTCCCGCAGGAGGGTCGGCTCCAGGGACCAAACCTTTTGCACGGAACTCAAAAGGTTCTCCCGGAAGTAGTCATACGGTTCTTTCACGTCCGGCAGGGCGCCGGAGGCCCCATCGGTGATCGCGCTCAACTGCTTCTGGTCCCCGACAATGATGCAGCGCTCCGCCAGATGGAGAACGGGAATCCCGGTGATCAAATCGCATTGCGACGCCTCGTCCATGATGACGCAGTCAATTTTACCCGCGCCCTTCAGCATATCGCTGAAGTTGTAAACAAGGGCGTCCGCCGTGGTCAATATCACCGGATAGAACGCCCGGACTGCCTGCCTGCAGCCTCTATACAGGTTTCCTTCCGGGCACTGCATCACCTCCGCCGCCGCCTTCCGCCGTTCGGGAGCTGTGTAAAACGCCCGCAAAAACTGCGCCAGCGCCTGTGTGGAGACGTTGATATAACGGCGGTCGTACAGCTCGGCCAGTTCGCGCTGCTTCTCCCGGAGCCCGGCATGCTCCAATTCCGCGGACAGCTGCTCGATCTCACGCTGCAAGTAAATCGATTCCAGCCGGAATTGCAGCAATAGCCCCTCGGATTTGAAGCTGTCGGCATCCAGACTCCAGATAAAGCTGTTTTTGATGCGGTCCCAAATGGAGTAGCGGCCGGTATAGTCCAGCCTTTGAAGGGCGTGGGCGATGCGATCGATCTCACGGCGTATGCTTTCAAGGCTGCGGTTCTGAAACCTGTCGATGTTTCGGAATACGGGCTCCTCCCGGAACGCCTCTCTGCGTTTTTCCATATGCCGCAGCGCATTCTCATCTTCCTGCAGCCTGTTTTTCATTTCAACCAGACGGTTGATGTCCGCCTCCATCGCCTTCAGCCGCTTATAAAGCGAATGCAGCGTTTCTTCGTCGGGCGCGCGCTCCGGGATTTCCAACGCGCCGTCAAGCGTTTCCCGCACGCTCGACCTGAGGGTGTGATCCAGCTCCCGCATGATCTGCTGATTCCCCAAGCGGAGATAGAAGGGGGGCAATCGCAGGCCGTCCAGCTCCTCCTTGATGTTTTCGATCGCGGAGTTGTTTTTTGAAACGACGACGACGCGCTTTCCGCTGATCACCAGATTCGCCAGGATGCTCAGAATCGTCGTCGTCTTGCCGGTTCCCGGAGGTCCTTCAATGACGGAGATCCGGTCGGACAGCGCCCTCTCGATCGCCTGCTTCTGCGAATAGTTGGAACGGCTGAGCAATAGGATCGGCTGCTCCTTTGCCGTTTCAGACGGGTCCGCGGGCGTTGCAAGGAGGTAGTGCGTCAGCAGGCTCTCCGGCTGGAGGTAGGCCTGATGAAAAATGGTCTCCATCCGGTCCGCCGCCTGTTTTTTCAGATCCGTTTTGGGTTCTCCAGACGCCTCCTCGTGCGGCTGTTCTTTCCGCTGCGAGACGATCTGTTGATAATACTCCTGATAGTGCGTGAAAAGACGCTCGACCTCTTCCATCCCGGCGCCATACGCGTCAAGGCAGGTCCGGTACTCCTCGAACCGCCGCTGTTCCTGCGGGGATGCAAAATGACAGGAGCGGATATTTTCAAACCGGTAGGACATCTCCCGGCCGGAACCGGCAAACCTTCCCCGCAGCTTTCCCGCCTGATAACCGTCCACATGGATTTTGGAGACCCGTTCGGAGGTCCCGGTTACCGCGAGCAGACCGCCATGCTCGCGGGCGAAATCCAAATAACGCAACAGCTCGGTTCTTTCCATTTGACCGCTCACCCCTTTTCACGGCGATGATACAGAATTTGTAAAATCATCATATCACACAGACGCCGGCGGGTAAAGCCCGCCCGTATCGCCGCATGAGGAATCCCCCCTGTTTTTACCGCCGAACCACTGTTACAGCGTCGGGGCGCCCTTGAAGCCGCGCCGAATGATCAAAGATTCGGAGGCCCGGCTCGTGTTCTTCGACCGCGCGCAGTCCCCCCTCTCCTTTTTGCCGATTCCCTGTCCATGGACTGCCTCTGAGCCTTCGCGGACTACTGCGCGGGGAAGCTGGCCCGCCGGGTCCCCGCCCGGGGACGCCGGAAATGCGCCCCGCCCGGCCAGGCGGCTTAGATGATGAAAAAACGCGGCCCGGAGGCAATCTCCGGGCCGCGTTTTCGTCCACCGCAGATTTTTTTCGCGGATTCCTTGACAAACGCCTTTCGGCCTGCTATCCTTAAAAAAGTAATTGTAACTAAAATAGTTACAGAAAGGACATTACGACCGCACGGCAATCCCGCGCAGAACAGAAAGGCAGGTACCAGATGAATACACGCGAACATGAGACCATGAAGATGCGCGGCAGCGCCGACACGTCTTACCTGGGCCGGACCGTGGACGAGATGGTCTGGCGCTTTATGGAGGAGCAGGGCATCCCGGGCCTGACGCTCGCCATCGTCCAGGCGCCCTACATCCCCCGGGTGGTGGGCTACGGGCTCTCCGACGAAAAGCAGCGCCGCCTTGCCTCCGCCAACACAATGTGGCCCGCCGGCCCCATCTCCCAGGCGTTTGCCGCCGTGGCGGTGATGCAGCTCTTCGAGGACGGCGCGCTCGACCTCGACGCGCCCGCCGGGAACTGCCTGCCCGACCTGCCGGAAACGTGGCGGAACGTCACCGCCAGGCAGCTCCTGCGCCACGCCGCCGGCCTGCCGGACATCCGGGGGGCCGAGGGCTTCTGCCCCTACCGCAGGTGGAGCTTTTCCGAGCTGGTCGCGCTGGTCGCCGGCCGGCCGCTCTCCTTCCGGCCCGGCACCCGGGTGGAGCAGAGCGCGACCAACTTCCTTCTCCTCACCGAGATGGTGGAGCGGATCAGCGGCATGAGCTACCACGACTTCGTCACGAAACGGCAGATCGATTTTTTGGGGCTGCGCCGCACCGGGTTCGCCGAGGACCTGGACGGGTTCCCGCATGAGGACGTGGGCCGGACGGACAACGTCCACCAGCTCTTCAAGGCCGACCGGCTCTACATCGATCCGACCGAGCCCGCCGCCAGCTACGACGGCGAAGGCGCCGCCGTCCGCCGTCAGGATTCCTCCGCGCTGCGGGGCTTTTCGGACATCTGGGCCTCCGCGCAGGACATCTCCTTCTGGGATATCGGCCTCGCGGGCTCCGTTTTGATTCATAAGCCGGAGAACCGGGCGCTGGTCTACGCCCCCTGGAAGCTGCCCGACGGCCGCGAGGTCCCGGCGGCGGGCTGGCAGTTCTACAAGCACCGCGGCCTGATGGACATCAAGGGCTCGGTGCCCGGGTTCTCCTCCTTCCTCAGCCGGTTCACCCACTCGGAGGAGCTGGTCTGCGTGACCCTGATGGCCAACCGGGAAGGGGTGGACTTCACCAACCTGGGCAGGCGGATCGCCGGCGCCTTCGGGGACCTGCTCTCCACCAATTACGACGACAACAAGCTCTTCCTGCTGGAGGGGCAGCTCCCCGCCGCGGACACCGTGTCCCGGCTGGAGGAGGCGCTTCGGGAAAAGGGCGTGCCCCTCTTCGCGAAGTACGACCACGCGCAGAACGCCCGCGAGGCGGGCTTGGAGCTGCGCCCCACCACCGTGCTGGTCTTCGGCTCCCCCAGCGTGGGCACCGCGCTGATGCAGGCCGACCAGAGCGTCTCCCTCGAGCTCCCGCTGCGCATCTCCGTGTGGGAGGACGAGGCCGGCAGCACCTGGCTCGCCTTCCCGCGGCTGGGGAGGCTGACGGCGGAGTACGGGCTGCAGGCGCACCCCGCGGTCCCCAGGATGGAGGCCCTGATGGAGGAGCTCGTCCGCAGGGCGGGTAACGTCTATGGGGCGCGCCCCTTCTGAGCGGCCCGGGCAGCAGCAATCGACTTTTTTCGCGTCAGGAGAATTTTTCCTTGTTTCCGGGGAGAAACTGTGATAAGATGAAATCATAGGAATAGTAACCGATATCAATTAATGAAAGGAGTGCATATTATGGAGAATAAAAAGCTGACCAACGAGGTGGGCGCTCCCGTTGCGGAGAACGAACACTCCCTGACGGCGGGACCCCGCGGGCCGGTAATGTTACAGGATGTGTGGCTGCTGGAAAAGCTGGCCCATTTCGACCGGGAGGTTATCCCCGAGCGGCGGATGCACGCCAAGGGCTGGGGCGCCTACGGCAATCTTACAGTCACCCACGACATCTCCCAGTGGACAAGGGCGAAGGTCCTCCAGCCGGGCGCCAAGACCGACCTCTTCATCCGGTTTTCCACCGTGGCCGGCGAGCGCGGCGCGGCGGACGCCGAACGGGATATCCGCGGCGTGGCGGTCAAGTTCTACACAGAAGAGGGCAACTGGGACCTGGTCGGAAACAACACCCCCACCTTCTTCCTCCGGGACGTTCACAACTTCCCCGACCTCAACCGCGCCGTCAAGCGCGACCCCCGCACCGGCCTGCGCTCCGCCCAGAACAACTGGGACTTCTGGACGCTGCTGCCCGAGACCTTCCACCAGACCACCGTCGTCATGTCGGACCGGGGCATCCCCGCGACCTTCCGGCATATGCACTTCTTCGGGGAGCACACCTTCTCCCTCTACAACGCGAAGAACGAGCGGGTGTGGTGCAAATTCCACTTCAAGACCCAGCAGGGCATCAAAAACCTGACCGACGCGGAGGCGGAGGCGCTGGTGGCCAAGGACCGCGAGAGCCACGGCCGCGACCTCTTTGAGTCGATCGAGAAGGGCGACTATCCGCGCTGGACGATGTACGTGCAGATCATGACCGAGGAGCAGGCCCTTAAGCACTACGAGAACCCCTTCGACATCACAAAGATCTGGCGCCATGCCGAATATCCCCTCCACGAGGTGGGCGTGCTCGAGCTCAACCGCAACCCGGAAAACTACTTCGCCGAGGTGGAGCAGGCCGCCTTCACCCCCGCGCACGTGGTGCCCGGCATCGGCTTTTCGCCGGACAAGTTCCTCCAGGGCAGGCTCTTCGTCTACGGAGACGCACAGCGCTACCGTCTCGGGGTGAACTACAACCAGATCCCGGTGAACCGGCCCAAGGTGGAGGTCCACGACTACCACCGGGACGGGTTCATGCGCACCGACGGCAACTACGGCGCCGCGCCCGCCTACTCCCCCAACAGCCAGGGCGAATGGGCGGCCCAGCCGGATGTGATGGAGCCGCCGCTCGACCTCTCGGGTGCGATGTACGCCTACGACCCGCAGGACGACCCCACCGACGACTGCTTCCGGGCGGGCGGCGACCTGTGGAGGGTGATGACGGAGGATAAGCGCGCGCTGCTCATCGAAAACACCGCGCGCAACATCGAGCCGGTCACCGAGAACGTCAAATACCGTCACGCCGTCCACTGCTACTGGGCGGACCCCGCTTACGGCGAGCGCATCACCGCCGCCATGGGGCTCGACCTGGAGAAGGTGAAGGAGCTGGCCAAGGGCGACCACAAAAGCCTGATCGCGGCCACGCTCCGCGCCTGAGCGCCCGCCTCGCGCGGATTTCCTGAAAAGCGCGCCATTGCGCGGCGTATCTATCCATCCCCGGGGCCCATGGGGGCCGCGGAAATGAAACCGGGCGCCGGCCCCCCGCGGGGGGCCGGCGCCCGGTTTATCCGTGCCCGTCCGTCTTCGCCTATTCGAGCACCACGCGCACCTGGTCGCCCGAATCCTCGTCGTCCACGTCGACGATCGCGTAGGGCAGGGTGATCTCGCCGTCGTCAATGCTGGCGAGCAGCTCGTCGACGTCGATGTTGTTGAGGATGTCAAGCGCCTGCTGCGCCTGCGGGTCGTCCTTGGCGCTTTTGAGGCTGATCGCGCCGATCGATTTGCCCATCTTGAGCCCGACCCGCACGAGCGAGAAGGGGACGCGCACGTTGACCTTCTGCTTGCCGTTCTCGGTCACGAGCACGACCACCCGCTTGGGGGACACGCCCGCGCGGGCGGGCGCGGCGGTCGTCAGCTGGCGGGACTCCTCGGCGGGCAGCGCCTCCATCAGGCGTTCCGCCTCCTCGACCGAAATTGCGCCCTCCTGGAGCATCTCTAAAATCATTCTGCGTTCTTCATTCATGGTTCGTTCCTCCCTGTAACAGGTTTAACGCCTCTTCGGCGGTGATCTCGCCCTCCTTGAGCCGGCTCAGGATCTCCAGCCTGCGGGCGGATTCGGTGTCTGCTTCCTCGGAAAGGCCCAGCGCCCGGATCAATTCGTCCAGGCGGTTGCGCGCGGTGGGATAGGAGACGCCCACCCGCGTCCCGACATCCTTGAGGCTCCCCCGGCAGCGGATGAACGTCTCGAGAAAGTGGAGCTGCTCCTCCGTCAGCCGCGCGAACCGCCCGAGCGGGAAATCCCCCGCGACCTCGGTATTGCAGGCCGGGCAGCGCAGCAGGCAGACGCGCATCTCCTGCCCGCAGGCCGGGCACTTTGTCGGTATGCTTCCTGCCATGGTATCCCTCCTTTTGATGTTATTATAACTCGTTTTTTGATAATGTCAATATAAATTTTAATATTATTAAGTTTTATTTCAATTATATTTATTTTTATTTCAAAAAGGGGCCGGGACGCGTCGCGTCCCGGCCCCTTTGGAAGCGTCGGTTATCCGTCGGCGTTTCGCCGCGCCTCCCGGGCGCGGGTGGCGCGCCCGAGCAGGATATAGATGATCGCAAAGACGGGCGTCCCGAGGATCATGCCCGCCACCCCGAAGAGCCCGCCGCCGATCGTCACGGCGAAGAGCACCCACAGCGGCGGCAGCCCGACCGAGCCGCCGATCACCTTGGGGGCGATGATGTTGCCGTCGACCTGCTGGACGACGACCACGAAGAGGATGTACCACAGGGCGCGCAGGGGGTCGATCATGAGCAGGAGGAAGACTCCCGGAACCGCGCCGATAAACGGCCCGAAGAAGGGGATGATGTTGGTGACGCCCATGACGACGCCGATCAGCATCGCGTAGGGGAAGCGGAAGATCGAAAGGCCGATCACGCTCACGATCCCGACGATCATCGCGTCCAGCAGCTGGCCGGAGACATAGTTGCCGAACGTCTCGACCGAGACCCGCGCCGCGCCGCCCAGCCATCCGGCGGCCCGCTCGGGCAGGAAGGCGCGCCCGAGGCGGCCGACCTGGGAGAGGAGCTTTTCCTTGCTCATCAGCAGGTGGATGGAAACGATGATCCCGATGACGAAGGTGACGATGCCGCCGCCAAACGAGACGACGTACCCGAGCATCCGCGGGACAAAGTCGACGAGGAAGTTGAGCAGCACGTCCGCCGCCTGGGAGAACCAGGCGGAAATCTGCTCGAGCGCCTCGGCGGGCAGGGTGAGCTCCCCCTGCAGCCGGTTTCCGAGCACCCGGAGGGATTCCAGGTAGGCGGGGATGTTGTTGCCGAGCGTGACGACGCTCGCCGCCAGCTGCGGCACGACGACCCACAGCAGCACGCCGAACGCGGCGAAGGTGACCAGGTAGGTGGACACGAGCGAAAGCGGCCGCACCATCCGGGCGGAGCGGGGGTTCCTCCCCTCCGCGAGCCGGTAAAAGACCTTCTTTTCAAAGAGGACCATCACATTGTTGAGGATGAAAGCGATGGCCACGCCGACAAAAAAGGGGGCCAGCAGGCCGCCCGCGACACGCAGCGCCCCCGTCAGGCGGTCCATATTGCTCAGCGCGAGGTAGAGGACCACGGTAAACGCCGAGACGATACAGTAGCCCCTGATCTTCTGTTTGTCCAAAGCGCGCCCTCCTTACGGCGTATTGGCGGGCTGGGGCTGGTTCCTGCGCGGGAAGGTCCCCTCTGCGATCATGACGCCCATCAGAATGAGCACCGCGCCGGCCAGCATCAGCAGGGTGATCCGCTCGTGGAGCACGACGATCGACGCGAGCATCGTGACGAGCGGGTTGAGATAGACAAAGTTGTTGGCGCGCACCGCGCCGAGCCGCCCGACCACATGGTACCAAAGCACGTAGCAGAGGGAGGAGGCCACCACCCCGAGGAAGAGCAGGTTCCCCCACACCTCGGGCAGGCGCAGCACCGCCGGGTCGAAGGGCGTGCTGTCAAAGAGCAGGCAGGGCAGCATGGTGACGATCGAATAGAAGAAGATGCGCCGGGTGATGTAGACCGGCTGGTAGCGGCTGTCGATCTTGCGCAGGATGACCGTGTAAAACGCCCACGAGAGGGCGGCCGCCAGGGCGAGCAGGTCGCCCGCCGGGGAGAGCTTCAGCACGAAGCGCCCGTTGAAGACGACGAGAAAAATGCCCGCCATCGCGAGGAAGAAGCCGTAGAACGCGTGGCGGGTGAGGTGCTCGTCCCGCGTGAAGAGGTGCGCCACGACCGACGTGAGGATGGGCGCGGCCGAAATGAGCAGACTCACGTTGGAGGCCTGCGTATAGGAGAGCGCGGTGTTTTCCGCCAGAAAATAGAGGGTGCTGCCGCAGAGCGCCGCGGCGATGCAGCACAGCTCCTGACGCAGCCCCTCCGGGCGGTGAAATTTCGGATGGATGACGAGCAGCGCCGCATAGGCTATCAGGTAGCGCAGCAGCATGATCTGCACGGGGGAGAGCCGCGTCAGCAAAATTTTGGTCGACACGAAGGTCGTCCCCCAGAAGAGGATCACAAGCAGCGCGAGCAGGGTATACAGTCTGTTTTTCTTCATCTGCGGTCCATTCTTTCCGTCGGAAATCAAAGCGCGGCGACTGCGGCGGAGTTGAAGTTCTGCCAGAAGCCCTTGTCCTCCACCGCCTCGCGGAACTGGATAAACAGAAAAACGCCAACGATCAGCACCGCCCCCGCAATCACCGCAGCGGTGATCCAGCCCGCGCGGCGGCGCGCCCGGTGGCGGTTCTGCTCCCGGCGTTTAATCTTATCGAAGTCTATGATTTTGCGGTCGGGGTCACTGTTGTTCATCGGCAAAGAACATCCTCCAGATCAGATAGGCATAGGAAGCAATCGCCACAAACCAGATCACCGGCGCGAGCTTTTTGAGGGGCTTTACAAAGTAGACCCCGAGCAGCGTGCCGATCGAGAGCAGGCAGGTCTTGAAGATCGCAACGTCCCGGACCGAAAAGCCCCGGAACCGCTCCATCCCCCAGTCGATCACCCTTTGTACCGCGTCCATGGCAATGCCTCCTTCTTTGACAGTCGTCCCGGCGGGCAGTCCCCGCCCCTATGGAAAGTCTATCACAGTTTGTCCCTTTTTTCAACCGGGGGGAACTTTTGAGAAGGTTCCCCCCGGACCCCTTCAAAGCGCTTGGGGGTGGGGTGGGGGGCCCCTTTTGAAAAAGGGGCCCCCCGGACCCCCTCCGAAAACTTTTGGCGCAGGCGGGGTGCTCGGAGAAACCGCAGGCGCGGGCCGTGCGGCGGGGAGGGGCGCTCGGGGGAACCGCTTACCTCTAGCTTTCCCGCCCGGCGGCCGGTTCAAACGTCAAATTTTGAGCGCGGCGAAAAAGGCCGGGCGGCGGAAAACGACGCCCCGGCGGGGCGTCCGCGAAGGCCCTGCCATCGCGCGCGCGGCGAAGCCGCGCGGTTTTCCGCCCGGCCCGCGTTCCCGCCGCGCCCTTCGGCAGCCGTCCCGTCCGGGAGGCGCGTCGTCTAGGGGTGGTCGGATTCGGTGATCCACCGGACCCCGTCGTCGGGCGGCAGCTCCCCGCGCTCGTAGCAGACGAGGGTGGTACGGTTGGGCATGCAGACCGCCCGTTCGCCCGGCGCGCCGCACCAGCCGGTGCGCTCGCAGATGTGGTCGGGGCAGGTGACCTCGACAAAGCGCACCCGCCCGTCCGCGACCTCAAAGGAGACGGGTCTGCCCGTCTCCTCCTCGATGCGGAAGGTGTAGGGCCGCGCGGTCCTGCTGAGGTCGATGCGGAAGGTGTAGGGCCGCGCGGTCCTGCTGAGGTCGATGCGGTAGAGCGCGGTTCCGTCCACCGAGATGACCGCCACCGTGTCGCCCGAGCGCGGCCAATAAAAGAAAAGCGCCAGTCCGGCGCACACGGCGACCACCGCCGCGAGGATGATCCATTCGATTTTTTTCATTTTCATGCGAGGCGCTTCGCCAGCCCTTCAAAATCCACCGTGTCGAGGTGAATGCAGTGTTCCCGCTCGGAGATGTTTTCGAGGTAGTGCGCGTCCGAGCTCGTAACGATAGCGTACCCCTCTTTGTACGCCTGATTCCTCCCGTCCGCGAAGAACGCCTCCGGGTCCGCGACCTCGAGGGTGCGGAAGGCGCATTCGGGCGGGATGAACCCGAGGTTGGAGAGCACGCTGTTGCTCGCGCGGTCGATGTGCGCGGGGTAGCAGAACCCGCCGTACCCCTTGACGAGCGCGGGCAGGTCGGAGATTTCGATCGTCGTCGCGTTGATGAGCAGCTTTTGCTCGATGCCGGCGGGTTCGTCCCGCCGGTCGAGGATCTGCTGCGCGCCGAAGATGTCGGGGACGTTATCGATGTCGGGCAGGCGGCCGTGCACATACCCGTCGAAATCCATCGCGTTCTCCAGCGCGGGAAAGAGGCAGACGACGTGCACCTCCTCGGCGGTCGTCAGCTCCATGCCCGGCAGCACCGCAAGGCCCGACCCCTCGGCGGCGCGCATGAGCGCCGGGCAGTTTTTGCAGGAGTTGTGGTCGGTCAGCGCGATGAGGTCGAGCTCCTTCAGGAGCGCCATGTTGAGGATGTTGTTGGGGGTCATGTCCATGTCCCCGCAGGGGGAGAGGCAGGAGTGGATATGCAGGTCGTAGAACACCGGACGCATCGGCTCGCCCCCTCTCCCAAAATCGCCTTCCCGCTAGGCCCCGGCCATGCGGGTGTGGATGTCCAGCGCGGCGTCGAAGACCGGCTTCTCCGACCAGAGCACCGCGATGTCGTTTTGCTCCGCCTTCTTTTTGGCGTCGTCGTCGAGCGCCGCGCCCTCCGCGAGCACCACGCAGGCCACGTCGGCCAGCAGCGCCACCGCCATCGCGTTGACGTTGCCCATGACCGTCACCCACGCGCTGTCCGCGGGGGCGCGCCCCATCACAAAGCTGAGCAGGTCGCAGCTGTAGACGCTTTCGATCTCCCGGCCGAGGGAACCCTCTCCCGCGAGAATTTTGAGCCCGGCCAGCGCGGCCAGCTGTTTTACCGTCATATTGGTCCCCCCGGTCATTCCTTTTCTTCGGTTTCCTCCGCCGCGACCTTGGGCATCACGCTCGACAGCCGCCGCAGCCCCTCGGCCATCCCGCGGATCTCCTCGCGCAGCTTGAAGATGCACGCCTCCTCGGTGGCGAAGCCGCGCACGATATCCTCGGCAAGCGCCTTGCAGGAGGGCGCGCCGCACGACCCGCAGTCCATGCCGTAGAGCCGCCCCTCGATCTCCCGCATCATCTTCATCTTTTCCATCGCGGTTCGGATGTCCGCGTCCAGTTCGAGCACCGGCTCGTATTCGACCGGCGCGTCCCAGGTGTAGGGGGCGAGGCTCTCCTCCTCGAGGTGGTTGCAGGAGACGGGGCGGTATTTGCGGATGCGCTTGAGCTTGGCCTTGGCGACGTAGGGGTTTTCCACCCCGAGCACCCCGCCGACGCAGCCGCCCGAGCAGGCGTTGAGCTCGACGAAGTCGAGGTCGTAGAACTTCTCGTCCTCGAGGTCCTCGAGCACGCGGATGACGTTTTCGATGCCGTCGGCCGCGAGGTACCGCTCCTTGAGCGCGGCGGCGGCCTCGCCGCCGCTGCTGCCCCAGCCGATGCCCATCCGGCCGGCCCCCGCCATGTCGACCGAGGCGGGCACCTTGCGCATGAGGCTGATCAGCTTGGGGTAGACCTCCCGGATGGCGAGCACCGCGTCGACGGCGCTCTTCTCGGTACCCAGCGGCATCTTGACCGCCGTCACCTTCGCCGGGCAGGGGGAGATGAAGATCGCGCCGATCTTTTCGGGCGGAAGACCCGTCTTTTCGGCGGCGCGCGCCTTGGCCACCCGCGCGGCCACCTCGATGGGCGGGTGCAGCGGGAGGATGTTGTCGATGAGCTCGGGGAAGCGCACCCGGATGAGCCGCAGCACCGCCGGGCAGGCGGAGGAGATGACCGGGCGCTTGATGTCCTCGCGCATCATGTACCGCCGGGTCGCGTCGCTCACGAGCTCCGCGGCGCGCGCGACCTCGTAGACGTCGTCGAACCCCATGAGGGTCAGCGCCCCGAGGATGAGGTCGATGTCGTCGAGGTTGTTGAACTGCCCATAGAGGCTCGGCGCGGGCAGCGCGATCTTATATTCGAAGCTGTCCATCACCGAGATGGGGTCGAAGATCGCCTGCTTGGCGTGGTGCGGGCAGACCCGGATGCATTCGCCGCAGTCGATGCACCGCTCCTTGATGATCTTCGCCTTGCCGTTGCGCACGCGGATGGCCTCGGTGGGGCAGCGCTTGACGCAGTTGATGCATCCGTGGCACTTGTCCCGGTCGAGGGTCACCGAGTGGAAAAAGTTCGTGGTATCCATCATGACGGCCTCCCTGCCAAAAGGTTCCCCTTTCCGGGGGGACGCGGATCAGGCGACGTACACCTTCATGTTGACGGTGGTGCCGACGCCGACCTCGCTGACGACCTCCATCTCGTCGGAGTATTTCTTCATGTTGGGCAGGCCCATGCCCGCGCCGAAGCCGAGGTTGCGCACCTCCTCGGGCGCGGTGGACCAGCCCTCCTGCATGGCGAGGGAGATGTCCCGGATGCCCGGGCCGTGGTCGACCAGCCGCATCGTGACCGCGTCGGGCGTCACCTCGACGGTGATCTGCCCGCCGCCGCCGTGGATCACCATATTGATCTCCCCCTCGTACATGGCGATGGCGACCTTGCGCACCACCTGCGGGGAGAGGCCCAGCTTCTTGAGGACCCCCTTGACGTCGCTCGACGCCTCGCCCGCGCGGGTGAAGTCGTCGCCCGGGACGTCGTAGGTGAGGTTGATCGTATCAGACATCGGTTTCACAGCCACCCTTCAAGCCGTTGTCGTAAAGCAGCCCGCAGGCGGTAAACATGCGGTAGGGGGTCGAAAGCACGGCAATCCCCCGCTGGCGCGCGAGGGAGAGGATCTGCTCGTCGGGGCGCTTGCCGCGCACAAAGACGATGCAGACCATATCCATCATTTCGGCGGTGCGCACCACCTGCGAGTTGACGAGCCCTGTGAGCAGCACGCTCTGGTCCTTGACATAGGCGAGCACGTCGCTCATCATGTCGCTGCCGCAGGCGGTATGTACCTCGGCTTCCATCGAGTCCCCCTCGCAGAGGACCTCGGCCTTGAGAATCCTGGCGATATCGCTGACTGTCATGGGCCATTGCTCCTTTCGGAAATCGGAAAAGCGGTCGGTCTATACCTGAATATTATATCATTTTGCAAGCGGGGCCGCAATGACCGGCCCGCCAAAATCCCCCGTCAAAAGCTGTGGAATCTGCGGAGGGGTCGGGAATTGGAAAAGTCCGGAAGGGTTTGTCGAATTGTCATGAAAAACGTCGCGTTTTTGCGAAAATTCAGGGGGATTCATCTGGACGGCATTATGATTTTCTGTTATAATCATAACAATTCTATAATGGTGCCGTACGCCCTGAGCGTATGGCAATGCCAAGGAGGTAAGACAGATGGCGAACACGAAAACCGTGGTCCCCTTCACCGGCACCGCTGAGCAGGAACAGCGGCTGCAGAAGGTGATCGAGGAGCACAAGGGCCAGAAGGGCGCTCTGATGCCGGTTTTGCAGGGCGCTCAGGAGATCTACGGGTACCTTCCGATCGAGGTGCAGAAGATGATCTCCCTCGGGCTCGACATCCCGCTGGAGGAAATCTACGGGGTCGCGACATTCTATTCCCAGTTCACCCTCAACCCCAAGGGACAGTACAAAATCTCCGTGTGCCTCGGCACCGCCTGCTACGTCAAGGGTTCGGGCGATATCTTCCAGAGGCTCCAGGAGAAGCTCGGCATCCAGTCCGGCATGTGCACGCCCGACGGGAAATTCAGCCTCGACGCCTGCCGCTGCGTGGGCGCCTGCGGCCTTGCGCCGGTCCTGATGGTCAACGACGAGGTCTACGGCCGCCTGACGGTCGACGACGTCGACACCATCCTCGCCAAATACCAGTAACGCCATGCAGGAGCTTTCGCTGAACGTGCTGGACATCGCGCAGAATTCGGTCCGCGCGGGCGCCTCGCTCATCGAGATCACGGTGGACGAACAGCCCGCCGCCGACACCCTCACGATCACCGTGAGGGACGACGGCTGCGGCATGACGCCCGAACAGGTGCGGCGGGTCACCGACCCGTTCTTCACCACCCGCACCACCCGCAGGGTGGGGCTGGGGGTGCCGTTCCTCAAGATGGGCGCCGAGATGACGGGGGGAAGCCTCTCGATCGAATCGGAGCCGGGGAGGGGCACCGCCGTGACGGCGGTCTTCGGCCTCACCCACATCGACCGCATGCCGCTCGGCGACATCGCGGCGACCGTCGCCTCGCTCGTGCAGTGCAACCCCGACATCGATTTCACCTACACCTTCCGCCACGGGGCGGGGGAGTTCACCGCCGACACGCGGGAATTCCGGCAGGTGCTCGACGGCGTGCCCCTCTCGGAGCCGTCGGTGGTCGGGTTCATCGGCTCGTTCATCCGCGAAAACACGCAGGAGGTTTTAGACACGCAGGCGTCCTGACGGCAGGACGCACAACCACATTGTGGACGGAGGAATCTTACATATGAAAAGCTTAGCGGAGCTTCAGGCTCTGAGGGACAAGGTCAAAACCAACATGGGCATCCGCGCGGACGACAGCGGCAACACCCGCGTCGTGGTCGGCATGGCCACCTGCGGCATCGCCGCGGGCGCGCGCCCCGTGCTCCAGGCGTTCACCGAGGAGGTCGCCAAAAAGAACCTCCAGAACGTCACCATCGCCCAGACGGGCTGCATCGGCATCTGCCAGTACGAGCCGGTCGTCGAGGTCTTCGAGCCCGGCAAGGAGAAGGTCACCTACGTCAAGATGACCCCTGAAAAGGCTTCCCAGATCGTCCAGAAGCACCTGATCAACGGGCAGGTCGTTCAGGAGTACACCATCGGCGCGGTCGCCGGCAGCAAGCTGTAAGAAAGGAGGAAGCGCACCATGTATCGTTCCCATGTGCTTTGCTGCGGAGGTACGGGCTGTACGTCCTCCGGCTCGGCAAAGATCATCGAAGAGTTTGAAAAGGAAATCGCCGCGACCGGGCTCACCGAGGAGGTCAAGGTCGTCAAGACCGGCTGCTTCGGCCTCTGCGCGCTCGGTCCCGTAGTCATCGTCTATCCCGAGGGCTCCTTCTACTCCCGCGTCAAGCCGGAGGACGTCAAGGAGATCGTCGACGAGCACCTGCTCAAGGGCCGCATCGTCAAGCGCCTGCTCTACACCGAGACGGTCGTCGAGGACAAGATCAAATCCCTCGACGAGACCGACTTCTACAAGAAGCAGAAGCGCGTCGCGCTGCGAAACTGCGGCGTGATCGACCCCGAGGACATCAACGAATACATCGCCTACGACGGCTATATGGCGCTGGGCAAGGTCCTCACCGAGATGACCCCCGAGGACGTCATCGAGACGCTCAAGGTTTCCGGGCTGCGCGGCCGCGGCGGCGCGGGCTTCCCGACCTGGCTCAAGTGGAACTTCGCCAAGGCCCAGCCCCCCGGACAGAAATACGTCTGCTGCAACGCCGACGAGGGCGACCCGGGCGCGTTCATGGACCGCTCGGTGCTCGAGGGCGACCCCCACTCGGTGCTCGAGGCGATGGCGATCGCCGGTTATACGATCGGCGCGAGCCAGGGCTACATCTATGTGCGCGCCGAGTACCCCATCGCGGTCAAGCGCCTCGAGATCGCGCTGAACCAGGCCCGCGAGATGGGCTTTTTGGGCAAGAACATCTTTGAGACCGGCTTCGACTTCGACATCGACATCCGCCTGGGCGCCGGCGCCTTCGTCTGCGGCGAGGAGACCGCGCTCATGACCTCGATCGAGGGCCACCGCGGCGAGCCGCGCCCCCGTCCGCCCTTCCCGGCGGTCAAGGGCCTCTTTGGCAAGCCCTCCATCCTGAATAACGTCGAGACCTGGGCCAACATCCCCCAGATCATCTTGAACGGCCCCGAGTGGTTCGCCTCGATGGGCACCGAGAAATCGAAGGGCACCAAGGTCTTCGCGCTCGGCGGCAAGATCCACAACACCGGCCTCGTCGAGGTCCCGATGGGCACCACCCTGCGGGAGATCGTCGAGGAGATCGGCGGCGGCTGCCCGAACGGCAAGAAGTTCAAGGCGGCCCAGACGGGCGGCCCCTCCGGCGGCTGCATCCCGGCCTCCCTCATCGACACTGAGATCGACTACGACAACCTGCTCGCCATCGGCTCGATGATGGGCTCGGGCGGACTCATCGTCATGGACGAGGACAACTGCATGGTGGATATCGCCAAGTTCTTCCTCGAGTTCACCGTCGACGAGAGCTGCGGAAAGTGCACCCCCTGCCGCATCGGCACCAAGCGCCTCTATGAGATGCTCGACCGCATCACCCGCGGCGAGGGCAAGATGGAGGACCTTGACAAGATGGAGGAGCTCTGCTACTACATCAAGGAGAACGCGCTGTGCGGACTCGGCCAGACCGCTCCCAACCCGGTGCTCTCGACGCTGAAGTATTTCCGCGACGAGTACGAGGCCCACGTGAAGGAAAAACGCTGCCCGGCGGGCGTCTGCAAACACCTGCTCCAGTACCAGATCGTGGCCGACAAGTGCAAGGGCTGCACCCTCTGCGCGCGCAACTGCCCGGTCGGGGCCATCGCCGGCACCGTCAAGAACCCGCACGTCATCGACCAGTCCAAGTGCATCAAATGCGGCGCCTGCATCGAGAAATGTAAGTTCGGCGCGATTGTGAGAAAGTAAGAAAGGAGCGTGCCTGGATATGGAAAAAGAAATGGTTAATATAAAGATCAACGGTATGCCCTTGTCCGTGCCGAAAGACAGCACCATTCTGGAAGCGGCCCGCTATGCCGGCATCCAAATCCCGACCCTGTGCTATCTCAAGGAGATCAACGCGATCGGCGCCTGCCGCATCTGCGTGGTTGAGGTCAAGGGCGCCAAATCCCTCGTGGCCGCCTGCGTCTACCCGGTCAACGAGGGGATGGAAATCCTCACCCACTCCAAAAAGGTCTATGCCTCCCGCAAGATTACCCTCGAACTCATCCTCTCCACCCACAAGAAGGAGTGCCTCTCCTGCGTGCGCAGCGGAAACTGCGAGCTGCAGAAGCTCTGCCACGACTTCAAGGTCGAGGATGAGCACCGCTACGAGGGCTCCAACCCCGAGTGGCCCAAGGACGACAGCGCGGTCCACATGGTCCGCGACGACAACAAGTGCATCCTCTGCCGCCGCTGCGTCGCCGCCTGCTCCAAATGGCAGGGCATCGGGGTCATCGGCCCCAACGAGCGCGGCTTCAATACCCACATTGCCTGCGCCTTCGAGCAGAACCTCAGCGAGGTGGCCTGCGTCTCCTGCGGGCAGTGCATCGTCGTCTGCCCGACCGGCGCCATCTATGAGAAGGACCAGACCAAGGAGGTCTGGCGCGCGCTGCATGACCCGACCAAGCATGTCGTCGTCCAGACCGCGCCCTCCATCCGCGCCACGCTCGGCGAGGCGTTCGGCATGCCGATCGGCACCAACGTCACCGGCAAGATGGTCGCCGCCCTGCGCCGCATGGGCTTTGAAAAGGTGTTCGACACCGACCTCGCCGCCGACATGACCATCGTCGAGGAGGCCCACGAGCTGGTGGAGCGCATCCAGAACGGCGGCGTGCTGCCGATGATCACCTCCTGCTCGCCCGGCTGGGTCAACTACTGCGAGCATTACTTCCCCGACATGATCCCCAACCTCTCCACCTGCAAGTCGCCGCAGCAGATGTTCGGCGCCACGGTGAAGACCTGGTATGCCCAGAAGATGGGCTGGGATCCCAAGGACATCTTTGTGGTCGGCATCATGCCCTGCACCGCCAAGAAGTTTGAGGTCCGCCGCGACAACGAGGACGCCGCCGGTTCCGGCATCCCCGACGTGGATATCTCGCTGACCACCCGCGAGCTCGCCCGCATGATCGACCGCGCGGGCATCGACTTCACCGCCCTGCCCGACGAGGACTTCGATTCCGCCATGGGCGAATCCACCGGCGCGGGCGTCATCTTCGGCGCCACCGGCGGCGTCATGGAAGCGGCGCTGCGCACCGCGGCCGAGTGGGTCGGCGGCAAGCCTCTCCAGGACGTCGAGTTCAAGGAGGTCCGCGGCACCGAGGGCATCAAGGAGGCCAGCTACCAGATCGGCGACCTGACGGTCAACGTGGCGGTCGCGTCCAGCCTCGCCTGCGCCCGCAAGCTGCTGGAACAGGTCCGGGCGGGGATGAAGAACTACCACTTCATCGAGATCATGGGATGCCCGGGCGGCTGCGTCAACGGCGGCGGCCAGCCGGTCCAGCCCGCGAGCGTCCGCAACTTCGTCGATCTCAAGGCGCTCCGCGCCAAGGCGCTCTACGACGCCGACGAGGCGAAGCCCCTGCGCAAGAGCCATGAGAACCCCGAGCTGCTCAAAATTTATGAGGAGTACTTCGGCGAGTTCGGCAGCCACCTCGCGCACCGCATCCTCCACACCACCTATGTGGAGCGGCCCCACTTCTGATTCTTACGTGAAAAGCCCCCGGGAGCGACTGCTCTCGGGGGCTTTTCTTTTTTTGCCGCTCAGGGAGCGGCACAGCTTCTTCTTAGATTTTCCGCTCACTGAGCGGCGGAGTTGCCGGGTCCCGCCCCGGCGGCACTACTTAGGTTTGCCGCTCATCGAGCGGCGGAGTTGCCGGTAGTCGACCGGCAGCGAGTTCCTTTCTTGCTTGCCCAAGAAAGGAACCAAAGAAGGGCACGAGGGGCTGCGCCCCTGCGACCCCCGCGCCGCCTCCGGTTGGCCTTCGGCCAAAGTCGGCGGCGCCCCGTCACGGATAAGCGAACAAGCCTACAGCATCCCGCCAGCCGCCGCGCCGCAGGCGCAATGCCTCTGCCCGAGAGTCCCCGGAACGCTCTTACAAGTGCGGCTGGGGGGACAATTGAGTCGTAGTGTTTCCTCCGGCGCGCAACGGCACCCGCCGGGGGTGAAACCTAACTCTCCGCCTTCTTCGGCGGATATGGGGTCGGCTCGTCCGTCAAATCAAGCAGATAGTCCACGCTTGTCCCGAAATAACGGGACAGAATTAGGAGCTTTTCTACCGATGGGGTACGCTCTCCGCTCTCATATCGGGAGAGCATCGCCTGATCAATCCCGGTTTTCATCTGGAGCTGGATCTGCGACAGACCGTTTTGTTCCCGGATATACCGCAAGTTTTTCATATCCTCCGCCCCCTTTATGCCATTATGTCATATTTTATTCTTGACATTTATACCTGTATGTCATAACATAAAATTATACCTATTTGGCATAAGGAGGGCGTTATGAAAGTTTATCATCATTTGGCGGAGATTCGGAAGGAGCGGGGGCTGACGCAAAAGAAAATCGCCGAGGTCATCGGGGTTTCCGAGGGCACCTATGGCCGGTATGAGCGGCGGGGCGGCATTCGGGTAAGCCATATTGACGCGCTGGCGGATTTTTACGGTACAAGCACCGATTACCTGATGGACCTGACGGACACCCAAAAGCCCCATCCGCGGGCCCCAAAGCGAAAAAGCTAATCCGCGCGCCAAACGGGGAAAGCCGTGTCTCCCCGGACGCACCGGTAAGAGCGTTCCGGGGACTCTCGGGCAGAGGCATTGCGCCTGCGGCGCGGGGGTCGCAGGGATTTGGCCGCAGGCCATCCTTATAGAGAATCCGGCCCGCAGGGCCGGGGGGGGCCCGGCGGCGG
>NZ_JANFZX010000179.1:0-223 GCF_024461615.1 Anaerotruncus sp. DFI.9.16 | reverse complement strand
AGTGAGCAGCACTCCGGAAGAGAGCGGATCGAGCGAAGAGAGCAAACCGGAGGAGGCGGCGGAGAGCGGCAAATCGGAAGAGAACGGCAAACCCGGCGGGGCGGAGGACTCGTCGAATCCCATCAGTGAACTCGTAGAGGCTGCGGCGAGCGCGCGGATCAATCTGGTGCGGGTGCTGTCGGCGGAGATCACGGCGGAGGAGATCGTGCCGCTGCCGGAGAGC
>NZ_JANFZX010000178.1:0-228 GCF_024461615.1 Anaerotruncus sp. DFI.9.16 | reverse complement strand
TGATTATAACAGAAAATCATAATGCCGTCCAGATGAATACCCCTGAATTTTCGCAAAAACGCGAAGTTTTTCATGACAATTCGACAAACCATTCCGGACTTTTCCAATTCCCGACCCCTCCGCAGATTCCACAGCTTTAGACGGGGCATTTTGGCGGGCCCGTCATAGCGGCCCCGCTTGCAAAATGATATAATATTAAAGTATAGACCGACCGCTTTTCAGATATCC
>NZ_JANFZX010000177.1:0-228 GCF_024461615.1 Anaerotruncus sp. DFI.9.16 | reverse complement strand
CGTTTTTCTGCTGTTTCAGCCCGTCCCGGACAGGGCGGGTCTTGGAATAGGCAAGTACCTGCTGTTGCAGCTCCTTTTTCCCGTTCAGCGTCTTTTCCACCTGCTTCAACCACGCAAGGCTTTCCTGCATGGCGGCATAGGCGGCAGAACAGGCTTCGTCCAGTTCCTCCGGAGAAGAAAAGCCGTACTGCTGATAGGCGGTAACGGTAGCTGCCATTTGCTTTAGGT
>NZ_JANFZX010000176.1:0-230 GCF_024461615.1 Anaerotruncus sp. DFI.9.16 | reverse complement strand
CGAACCATCGGTAATATACAACCACCCTTTCATCACATATACTCCCTTGGGCAACTTATAGTTTCCGTTTATCTCCATCTCATCCGCCCCATTGCCCAGCTGAGTACCGTTTTCAAACAGAATATCACTCAGATTATCTCCATCATCATCGCCGTTATCCCCATTACCGCCGTTATCATCACTACAAGCAGTAATTCCAAGGGTTAAGACAAGCATTAAAAGCATCTGCC
>NZ_JANFZX010000175.1:0-231 GCF_024461615.1 Anaerotruncus sp. DFI.9.16 | reverse complement strand
AGGCAAGGGACTGTCCGGGCGGCGCAAGGGAGCTTTTCTCATGGATAAGCACCCTCGTTGTGGGGCTGTCCTTCAGCTTGCCGATAAAAAGCAGACTGCGGACTGCCGCCGTAATGTCGATAGACCCTAATCCCCGATAGGTGCTTTGCGTTCCTGCGGCTTTGTTCAGGTGTCCAATCAGCACGATAGCGCACCCGGTAGCCTGTGCAATGTCTCCCAGACTGCGGAATA
>NZ_JANFZX010000174.1:0-233 GCF_024461615.1 Anaerotruncus sp. DFI.9.16 | reverse complement strand
GCGCACGCGCGCAGGGCGCGCGAACGCCCGGAACGGGCGTTGTTTTCCGCCGCGGATTTTGGCGAGCCATGTGGCTTCGGTTGTTGGGAGCGCCCGCAACCTGAATTGAGCCCTCAGCTAGTGTACCTATGGGGAGCGGCTGTAACCTGCGGGTCATGGCAAGGTACTCCCGGGGATCCCTAAGGGGGCGGCGGAGCCCCCTTAGGCGGACTTTTGGTTCCTTTTCGTCCGTC
>NZ_JANFZX010000173.1:0-235 GCF_024461615.1 Anaerotruncus sp. DFI.9.16 | reverse complement strand
AACAGGTGAAACCGATTTTCAGGAATACCGAAAGGGCGGCTCCGCAGCCCGGTCCTTTCAAGCATCAGACAATTCGGAAACGCAAAATCCGAACGCAACACCTCAGACAATTCCATCGTCCGTACCCGTTCGGTCACATTTCCCAGCATTTCACCGATATGCATCCGATAGCCGGCATACCCGTATTCCAACATACGCCCGGCAATCGCTACCGGAGTATGCTGACGTCAGCATA
>NZ_JANFZX010000172.1:0-238 GCF_024461615.1 Anaerotruncus sp. DFI.9.16 | reverse complement strand
CCATTTCGGCCTGACTTCACAGGATATCAACAATACAGCGGTTCCCTGTTCGTTCCGGGATGCCGTTCACGATGTCTATTATCCTGTCATCGACGAACTGATCGCCAAACTCGAAGAGCTGGCCGAAGAATGGAAAGAAGTGCCGATGCTGGCCAAAACTCATGGACAACCGGCTTCTCCTACCCGTTTAGGGAAAGAGCTCAAAGTATTCACTTACCGGTTGAGCCGTCAGTTGGAG
>NZ_JANFZX010000171.1:0-241 GCF_024461615.1 Anaerotruncus sp. DFI.9.16 | reverse complement strand
TATACAACTTGGTGCGGTCCGTGTAAAATAATGGCAAACACGGTGTTCACGCTCGAAGAGGCCGGAGATTATTTTAATGAACGTTTTGTTTGTGTTAAGACTGACATGGGAAAGGGTGAGGGCCGTTTGATCGGTAAGAAATATGGTGTTGATGCATACCCGACTTTTCTTATCATAAATTCCAATGGGGATTTGATACATAAAGTTGTCGGTGCATCTTCGTTAAATGATCTCGTAAAAA
>NZ_JANFZX010000170.1:0-241 GCF_024461615.1 Anaerotruncus sp. DFI.9.16 | reverse complement strand
CATGGAATCACATGACGAAGAAACCGATGATGAACAGGCCGGTCTATTACCTGCTTTAGCTCCGGGAGACCAGTTACAACGTCAGTTCATTACAGCTATAGAACAATACACCCTTCATCCGCCGAGATACACCGAAGCCAGTCTGGTAAAGAAAATGGAAGCTTTGGGTATCGGACGTCCTTCTACCTATGCTCCGACGATCACAACTATACAAAACCGGGGCTACATCATCAAAGAATCC
>NZ_JANFZX010000017.1:0-52945 GCF_024461615.1 Anaerotruncus sp. DFI.9.16 | reverse complement strand
TTTGGTGGCTCAAAGTGGAGCTAAGACGAACACATGACGCCTCGTCATCTATGCTGTCTATGACATCTTCCAGCGGGATCTCAATCGTATTCTTATCACCGGCAAAGCTGAACACAATTTTCACGCGGTTATCGTCGTATAGATAGGCCGCAACAAGGAATGTGTCAAACAGTCCAGCTTGATACTTCTTGTCATGCACATCTCCCTCGCGCAAGCTACGGAGCCATTCGACGAGTCTTTCCCGATTGGTAGGCACAATAGCCGCTTTTGCGGCGCATATCTTCCCTTCTATGGCGGTGCGCTCTGCTTCCAACTCCATTAAACGGCCTTTCGTAGTCTCCGTGATAATACCCTTCTCAATTGCCGACATGACATTCTTTATGCTGCGGTTAACTTCTGCGAGTTGATCCTCAAACACGCTAAGGTGACTTTCTGACACTCTACGATCATAATCTTCTACGCAACTATCCGCGATCCATTCGATTATGTCATCTTTAAGTGCGTAGTCCCGGATTGCCTTTGCGATTTTCAGCTCGATCACATCGCGGCGAACATTCTTCTTGTGGCAGGTTTTCTCGGTCCGCCTCTTTTGGCAGACATAGTAGAAGTGCAGCTTCCCTGCCCGGCCTGTGCCGGAGATGCCGGTCATGGGACTTTTGCAATGCCCGCAGAACAGCTTGCCGGTGAGAAGATAGTCACCATTGACGCGGTGACGCCCTTGTGGATTTTTCTTCGTGGTAATCGCCTCCTGGACCTTGAAGTAGAGTTCATCGCTGACGATCCTCGGGATGCCGCCCTCAATGCGAACATCGCCGTAGATATAAATGCCGCGGTATCTCTCGTTGGAAAGGATCTTCTGAAAGCTCGACCGCCCCCACGGACGACCATACGAGGTTGTAATGCCTCTATCATTCAGACTGGCCATGATATCAACGAATGCCTCGCCGCAGGAAACGCGCGTGAAGATCTCCCGGATAACCGCAGCCTTCGGCTCGTCAATGGCATAGTGCAGCGTTTCGTCCGCTTTATAGCCGTAAGGCAGATGGCCGTTCGTCACCATGCAGTTTGCGGCGTTGTCGTACAGACCGCGCTTGATGTCCTCGGCCATGTTCTCGGAATAAAACTGATTGACATTCATCATCGAGCGGGCGGCGAAGCGCCCGGCCGCAGTGTCGTCGAAATCCTCCTCCACATAGAGAACGCGGACGCCCAGCTCCTGAAACCGTGCTTCGTTGACAAGTGCCTCCAGCATATTGCGGCCTATACGGTTTGACTTCCACGCAAGCACATAGCAGAACTTCCCTTTTGCGGCATCGGCCATCATGCGCTGAAAATCTACCCGCTTGTCTGTGCGGCCGGAAACGGCACGGTCGGCATAGGTGTCGATGATCCTGATGCCATACTCCGCCGCCAGCTCATAGCATTTCTCAAACTGCTGTTCAATGCTGATGTCCTTCTGGTTGTGGCTGCTATACCGGCCATAGAGAACGCCCGGTTCTTCGATTTCCAGCTTCTTGCCCCGCTTCGGCTTGGCCGGGTGCTTTGCAGTTTTTTTCGGCAACAGCGCCACCCCCTTCTAACGATAGATTTGCAGTAGTAGATATTCAGAATCAGAAAC
Organism: Anaerotruncus sp. DFI.9.16; assembly: GCF_024461615.1. Classification (NCBI taxonomy): domain Bacteria; kingdom Bacillati; phylum Bacillota; class Clostridia; order Eubacteriales; family Oscillospiraceae; genus Anaerotruncus; species Anaerotruncus sp. DFI.9.16. The sequence goes on along the minus strand of NZ_JANFZX010000017.1, from coordinate 51,327 downwards.
AGATTACAGATACAGTCTCAGATACAGATACAGGTACAGAGACAGTGCGCGCACGATCGCGCGCACACGCACGCGCGCACGCGATGTATCACTACGGTATACCATGATGATTTTCACAAAAAGTTTGCGTGCGATACCATATATACCTGTATCGATAGGGTTAAATCTTATCGGAAATCTCTATAACCGCGAAGTACATATGCTTACAAGGGAGGCCCCTTTTTCTGAAATCAGGGCATGAACACCCGGATACGTCGATGTCATACGTCTCACCGTGCTCTCCAAGGACGCAGGCTGTATGCATTTCCGGGTCGTAGTTCAGAAGTTTCATGCGCTTGGAATATATGCCTTTTTCCATCCGGCTCCGCTGCTCGGGAGGAAGGTGAGTTACATATCCCCACGCAGGCCATCCGACTTTTGCAAAGTCCTCCGCGAACTTGCGATAAATCGCAGTTTTCGCTTGTATAGTTTCCTGCTGACGCTCCTTTTCTTCTTTTGCGGCGCGGTGCAACATCGTGCCAACAATTGCGATGGTTAATGTTACGCCGATAAAGAAAATTGCCAGGATTGCCATAATGAACCTCCCTGTCATCCAACTTCGCCCGTATATAGCATACCGGCTGTCGAAGCTTGCTGGAAGTGATAATCTATCTTTTCTCACAAAATTGCCGTACGGTCTGATATAATAGCTTCACTGCCGACAGTAAATCTAAACAAAGGAGTGTCGTGTATGGCTACGACAAAAGAGCTGCTGGCCTTATTGCGTATTCTTGGCGCTATGTCGATTGAGGAGAAAGAGACTCTTCTTAGTTTTCTTCTTGCGCTGCGAGATACCGGAGATACCGTAACGCCTCCTGTTTCTTGCTTTCCGAAAGAGATAGAATAATTTCTGCGATTTCAATGTCAAGGCCGTCCTTCTCATCAAGGACGGTCTTTTCTGTTGCGCTGATATCTACCGGCATATCATCGCACACAGAAAGAAGCTTGTCTAAAGTTATCCCCATGCCCTTTGCGAGTTTATTTAAGACGGCAAGTGATGGGACCATCGGCTTTCCTGTCTGCGGATTAGTTTCCTTTTCTATCAAAGAAATGTATCCGGTGGAAAGCTTGCACTGAGAGGCCATTTGCCGCTGGGAAAGCCCATGCTCATTCCGATATTCGATGATCAATTCCGATAGTGTCATTGCTTTAGACCTCCCTCGTTTTGTCTAATAGATTTTACAATATAGTACGAGGAATGTCAATCTTGATGTCTAAAATTTTTTTCATTTTTCGTCAAAACCACTTGACACGCCGGAGGGCATAGTGTATTATCTGCTTGTCTAAAGTTTTAGACGGTAAACAACAGAGGAGGTGAATTGAATGGGGTGCAAGATTAAAGAGCGTCGGGAGTTCCTGAAGATGTCCCAGGAAGAGCTTGCTGAAAAAAGCGCAGTTAGTCGCGCTACAATCTCAAGCTTGGAGAACAATTCCGAACGCAACACATCAACGAAGATCCTGAAAAGGATCGCTTCCGCGCTGGATACGACCGTCGGAGAACTTTTTTTTGCAGATGATGTCTAAAGGTTTGGACACATCGAGTAAAACAATCTCGCTGAAAGGAGGGAAAACATGGACTACGCAGCAAGGGCGCGAAGGAATATCTCGACCGACGATTTGTTGCAGATCGCCTCTCGCGTTCACAGTTGTAGCTACGGCAGGAATTCAATTAGAAGCCTCGATGCCGAAGGTGACAGGTGGATTGTTTTCGCTGATATTTGCAAGGCACTTGGCTACAAAAACCCCAATCACGAAAGCAAAAAAGTCGATCCGGAGGAAAAGCGCAAGTTAGATATCGGGTTAAAAAACACGCTTGCCGTGTGCATCAACCGGCGCGGACTGCTCAGATTTTCGCTGTTCGCCAACAAGCGCGACGCCGCTGATTTTCAAAAGTGGGCCGACAAAGAAATCTTCGGCAAAGGGGCTGATACACAATGACTGCCCGCCCAATATCAATCGAAGGTGAACTGACGGACGATATTCACATTGACACATCAGCAATTCCCGAAAGCGTACGACATCGGCTCTGCGCGCTGACCCTCGAAAGGTTCAATGCATTTGTGGCGATACCGGGAAACGCTGAGTGGTTAGATGCCCGTATTGCCGCCAGAAAAGCGGCCAATGCCGCTAAGTGAAAGGAGTGATGAAGATGGCATATTACCGGACTTGCCCTTACTGCGGCAGTAATAACGACCCCGGCGAGGCCTGTGATTGCCGCGCGGAAACGAAAAAAGAGTCCGCCCCGGCGCAACGGGAACGGACTCAGGCAAATGGATACCCGTACACAGTTTACCAGCCGGGTCGAGCCGCGTCAAGAACAAAGGAGGTGCGACCGTGGCTGAAGAGCTGAGAGAGCTCCGGCTTTCCAAGCAGATACCGGCCAAGGATATGGTCGCGGTGGTACAAGCCATCTACCCAAAGTACGACAAGACCGTTCAAAGCAAGTGCGAGAACGGAGACGCCTACGGCGTGAGCCTGCGGCCAGACGCGATGGCGGCGCTCTACGCGCACTTCGCGCCGGAGCTGGCAGAGGGCCGCAAAGCGGTCAAAAAGGACGCGCACCGGCTGACCTGTCGTATCTCGGCAAGGCTCGAAACCGCCGACTACGAGGCGTTGCAACGGCTGATAGAGGCTGAGGGCTACGCCACCACACAGGACTGGCTGACCGCCACCGTCCGCCGCTACATCGCAGAGGCAGGTGAAACCGAATGAACTACGATCTGCCAGACCACCCCGTTATCCAAAACATGGAGCGCACCGGCTACCCGGACGGCAAGGAGCCGACCTTCCCGATTTGCCCTGTCTGTGGTGAAGAGTGCGAGGAAATTTTCAGAGACAAAGATTTGAATATCGTCGGCTGCGATATCTGCATCAAGCAGTCCGACGCATGGGAGGAGCCGGAGTGCTTCCCCGGAAAGGAGCATTGATGAAAGGACTGGTTATCACTACCGAAAACAAGATGCAGGTCAGGGAGTTCGGCGAGCCTGCCTATGAGACCATCGGAAAGGCTGTCGGCGGATGGATCGAGGTCGTACACCCGAAGGGCCTGCCCGATCCGTTCTGCATGGTCGTCAACGAGGAAGGACTGCTGCACGGTCTGCCGCTCAATTTGTTCGGCTGCATTCTCTACGATACCGTGTGCCACGGAAATCCCATTGTCGGAAACATCGTGATTCTCAAAGAAGGCTTCACCACGCCTGGCGAGAGAGACTTTATCGGGCTGGACGAGGACGACGTCAAATTCCTCGGCGCAATGGCCGTCAGTCTGAGCGGCGGCGGCATCAAGTGGGAAAGCGAGGCGCGATAATGGCAAAGTTCTATTTTACCTACGGCACGGACGGTCAGCCGTTTTTCGGCGGCTGGACTGAGGTCGAAGCCCCGGACGCTCACGCGGCCTGTGCTGCATTCCGCGCCTATCACCCCGATAAGACCGAGGGCTTAGTGAATTGCTCCAGCATCTATGACGAGGAGAAGTTCAAGCTGACCGAAATGTACCGGGAAAGCAATTTCGGTTTCCGGTGCCACGAAATCATCACTCTGCGGCGCGAAGCCGCTACCAACTGAAAGGAGCTATCACCATGATTAGAAACCCGAATGACATCCAGGAGGGCGCGAAGAAAATCCGCATGCTGATCGCCGGTTATCCCGGCATCGGAAAATCCACTCTGGCGCTGTCCGCCCCCAATCCCCTGCACATCGACGTTGACTTCGGTATCGACCGCATCGAGCCGCGCTACCGCAAGCCGTACATCCAGCCCCAGAGCTACGACGAGATCCTCGGCGATCTCACCCCCATCAATCTTCAGGACTTCGACACGCTGGTTTTCGATACCGGCGGCAAGCTGATCTCGCTGATGTCCCTGTGGGCCATCAAGAAAGACCCGAAGTATGGCCAGCGCGACGGCAGCCTCTCCCTCAAAGGCTACGGCTTTGTCGGCAAGGAATTCGTCCGGCTGATGGACTACTGCTTCTATGAGCTGCAGAAGAACATCGTCATCGTGTTCCACGCCACGGAGGAAAAGGACGGCGACAACACCCGCCTCCGTATCAAGGTCGAGGGCCAGACGAAAAACAACGTCTGGGAGCCTATGGACCTGGGCGGCTTCGTGGAGATTTACGGCAATGACCGCACCATCGGCTTCTCCAACTGCGAGAGGTATTTCGCCAAGGGGACGCGCGGTATCTCCGGCATTCGCAAAATCCCCGCACTCGGCCCGACCAGCCCTAACGACTTCCTGACGAAGCTGTTCGCCGAGTACAACGCCAAGGCCACCGCCGAGGTCGAGCAGAACGCAGTCAATCAGGCGGCATACGAGGCCGCGATGGTTGAGGGCTCGGCCATCATCGCCGGCATTGTCGATGCAGACACCGCCAACGCTGCCATGCCGAAATATCAGGCCATTAAGCACGCGCTGACCTCCAACAAGGAGCTGGGAGTTCTCTGGAACAAAAAGATCAAGGAATGCGGCCTGTTCTTCGACAAGGTTTTGAAGAAATACACGCCCGCGCCCGAGGAGGCAAAGGAGGCGGAGTAAATGGGACGCTACCTGATGACCCATTCCCTGTTGGCATCCTGGCTCTACACCATGAAAGAAAACCCCTACGAGGACATGACGACAGAGCGCGATCCGATGGGCGAATTCATGCAGACGCTGCGCCGTGAGCCGACGCCGACCACGGAGGCCATGCAGAACGGCATCAAGTTCGAGGACATGGTGACGGACATCATCAACGGCCGCGCCGATCCCAACGATCCGTGGTATGCCGCCGCAGAAAAGGTCGCCCGGCGCTGCGCCGGTGGCGTCCTCCAGTACAAAGCCAAGAAGATTGTGGAGGTCGGCGGTATGAGCCTTCTTCTGTATGGCCGTCTGGACTGCTTGAAAGCCGGGGAGATCATCGACATCAAATTCACCAAGAGCTACGACACCGGCAAGTTCTTTTCCAGCACACAGCACCCCACCTACTTCGAGTTAATCCCCGAAGCACGGCAGTTTACCTACATCGCCAGCAACGGGCGCGATGTATGGCCGGAAACATACTTCCGTGAGGACGCTCCCAGCATCTTCCCTGTCATTTCCGACTTCTTCGACTGGCTCCGGGCGGTGGATCTGATGCAGGTATACCAGGAGAAGTGGGCGACGCTATGAACGGCAAGCTGAAAGACTGGTCGTTCTCCCGCACCGGAGAAAGCGTGCTGACCATCACGACCAGAGAGAGCTGCAAGAAGCTGTGGGACGCGCTCGGCGATCAGGAGATCACATTCTCCATCAAAAGGCGCGTCATCCCCCGAAGTCTCAACGCGAACAACTACGCATGGTCGCTGATTGAGAAGCTGGCCGTCGCGGTGAAGTCGGACAAGGACTCCGTTTACGAGGAAATGCTCCGGCGCTACGGCACCGGCGAGACATACACCGACGAGGCCGGAAACGAGTGCAAGGTGCTGTTCTCCCTGCGGGAGGGCGTCCCTCCCGCGCTGGTGGCGCGGCACTACGCCGAAACCGGCGTCGGTTATGTCGAGGGGAAGAAGTTCATTCATTACCGGGCGATCAAAGGCACCAGCGAATATTCCACGAAAGAAATGAGCGTCTTTCTGGACGGCATCATTTCCGAGTGCCAGGAGGTCGGCATCGAAACCGACACCCCAGAGCAGATCGCCAGATACAAGGAGGCATGGCATCCGTGAGGAAAGTTTATTGTGACTACTGCGGTCGAGAGACTGAGTATGTCGACAGCAAGGTCATCTACGGCAAGAGTTACGGCAAAATCTATCTCTGCCGGAACTGCATGGCATACGTCGGTGTGCATAAGGGGACGGATAAGCCCCTCGGCCGCCTTGCCAATGCGGAACTGCGGAATTGGAAAAAGGCTGCACACGCCGTATTTGACCCTCTGTGGAAGTATGGCCGCTTTCGCGGCCATCGCAATGCGGCCTATGCGTGGCTTGCCCAGAAGATGGGCTTGCCCGTGGAGAAGACCCACATCGGAATGTTTGATGTCGGCCAGTGCCGCAAGGCCATCGAAATCATTGAGAAAGAAACGAAAGGAGACCGTTATGGAAGATACCAAAAAGACCCCCTCTGAGCTGGTCGCTGACCTGATGCTTGACCCCGGCTTTGTCCTCGTTCCGCAGGATCGCTACGAGGAGCTGATCCGCGCCGAAACGGAGCGTGATGTGCTGGAAGCGACCATTAAGGGAGAGAACAGCTACAATGTCGACAGAGTTCTCGCCGCCATTCAGAAGGCAAGAAAAGCGGCATGGCTGAAAGTGTCGGCGACTGCCCTCAATGCCGAGGGAGCACCGGAGGCGGGAAACGATGCTGAATAAGATTGTTGTCATGGGCCGACTGACCCGTGACCCGGAACTGCGCCGTACACAGTCCGGCCTTTCTGTGACCAGCTTCTCCGTCGCCTGCGACCGCGACTTCAAAAGCCAGTCCGGGGAAAAGGAAACGGATTTCATCGACATCGTTGCCTGGCGAACTACCGCTGAATTCGTCTGCAAATATTTCAGCAAGGGACGCATGGCGGTCGTCGAGGGGCGGCTGCAGATCCGCGACTGGCAGGACAACAACGGCAACAAGCGCCGATCCGCCGAGATTGTAGCCGACAATATTTACTTTGGGGATTCCAAACGCGACGGCGACGGCGGCGGTTATCCGCAAGGTAGTTATGCTCCGCAGGGAGGCTACCCCCAGCAGGGGCCGAGCTACGGTGCGCCGGGCGGCTCCTCCTATGGCGCGTCCTCCGGAGGCTATCCTACGTCGGATTACGGCGGTGACTTTGCGGAAGTCAGTGAGGACGACGGCGAGCTTCCGTTCTGATATGGTCGCCCGGGAAACCGGGCGACAGCCCACCGAAGGAGGTGAAAACTATGGCGAGCTATCGGAATATCAGCATGGACTTTTGGACGGACAGCAAGGTCGTCGATGACTTTACGCCCGAGGATCGGTACATCTATCTCTACTGCATGACCAATCCGCACACCAATCTCTGCGGCTGTTACGAGGTCAGCATCAAGCAAATTGCCAACGAGACAGGGTACAACAACGATACCGTGGAACGCCTGCTGAAACGCCTGGATAGCGCGCACAATGTCATTCGGTACAGCGCGCAGACCAAGGAGCTGCTGATCCTTAACTGGTGTCGATACAACTGGTCGACGTCCGAAAAGCTCAACAAGCCGCTGCTGGGCGAGATTCGCAAGGTCAAGAACGATCGTTTCCGCGAGTACCTGGCTGCGCGCTACAATGAGCGTTCTACCGTAACGGCGCAGTATAACGCCGCCGAAGATGACCGCCCCGAGGTCCCCCGCCATAAGCACGGCGCGCATGGATGGGTGCGGCTCACCGAAGAGGAATACGCCCGGCTGATCGACGACCTCGGCGAAGAAGAGTTGACGCGCTGCATCGACTACATAGACGAGTCCGCTCAAATGCACGGCAACAAGAACAAGTGGCGCGACTGGAATCTTGTCATTCGGAAGTGCAGCCGTGAACGCTGGGGCATCCGTGCCGGCAACGGCAGCCGACCGAGCACCAGTGGGAGCGCTATGGACGACCTGCAGCAGCTCCACCAGATGTACGCCAGTGAGGAAATCCTATGACGCACAAGGAAATGAGCGAGATATTCGCCGTGATGCTCCTTGCCTATCCGAATGCAGAGGTTTTCAAGGGCGGCATCGCAAAGCTCGGCCCCACCATCAATCTGTGGGTGACCTGCTTGCCGGAGATCGACTTCTGGACGGGGCAGCAGGCTGTTGTAAAGTTGGTGCGCGAGTGTAAATTCCCGCCGACTATCGCAGAATTCAAGGAAAAAGCCGAAAAGGTACAGGCCGAAGTGAGGGCGCGGATTGACCAGGCGTGGAATTACCTCAAGCTCGATATGGGCCTTGGGAAAACGCCGGAGGAGGCTGTGGCAAGATTGCCGGAGGGAACGGATATCAGGCGCGTCATTGAGGCTATGGGTGGCCCCTCTCGGTTGATTGCAACAGGAGAGCGCACCTTTGGCGACGGCACCGTAAAGACATACGAGTATTACAACTACGACGGTTTCAAGTCCGCATATGAAACGATCATCCGGCAGACAAGCGCGCTCAACAGCGGGCCGCGCAAAGCGGTCGGGCTGGGCATGAAGCAGATAGGAGGGAAAACATGAAACGAAGAAGAAAAAGGAGGGCTTCGCCGGCGCCGCTTATCTGCCTGCTCGCAGTTTTAGCCTGCATCGTAGCTCTCCGCATTAGTGTCAGCGAGGAAACCGCAGCGTCAGCACAAATGACCGGCAAGTTAGAAAACCCAGCAACGACAGCACCTGTCAGGCTTTTAGAGGTAGAAAAGACCGAGGCTGAGCAAGTTACCTGGGCCGAAGATCGTCCCGCCCGTGCAGCTCGGTATGTCAACATCGAAATGACTGACGAGGAGCTGGCAGAGCTGGCTGCGGTCGTATTCCTCGAAGCCGGCAATCAGAGCGCCGAGGGGCAGCAGGCCGTTGTCGAAGTCGTTTTCAACCGCGTGCTGCACTCCGCTTTCCCGGACTCAGTACACGATGTGCTGCACCAAGGAGAGGACGGCGATGTTCCCCAGTTCTCCACCATCTACGCGGTCAGCACCGCGACGCCGACGCAAGCGCAGTATGACGCCATCAACGGCGCTCTGTATGGAGACACGATCCTTGACGCCGACGTGGTTTTTTTCTCCCGCAATGGAGAGAACGACCGTGTATGGGGGCAGATCGGAGATCACATCTTCTGCCGCGAATACATCTGGAGGTAACGAGCATGACGCGAAAGAGATTTCGGCAAGCTTGCGGCATCATCGCCGCGCTCGGCTTCCTCCTGGTCCTCGGAACTGCTGGAGCCAGCGATTGCAACCTTATCCCCATGAGCCAGATACTCCGGCAAGGCTGCATCGGGCTGGGAATGTTCGCCGGTGGGCTATGGCTGGGAGGGTATCTCTCATGACTGAGAAGAAAGACCCGAAGCGCCAGCTGCTCGGCAAGATTGCAAAAGCCCGCGGCAAGCAGTTTGAGAGCCGCATCGACGATTCCTTTGCCTACTACGCGCAGAAAGGCTTTGCGATCATCGAAAAGACGCCGGAACCGATGCACCCCACGAAAAATCTCGGCAATGGCAAGTTCATCGCCTACTACGAAAAGCAGGCACAGCCGGACTATAAAGGCACCATCAAGGGCGGCAGGACGGTCATGTTCGAGGCGAAATTCACCGCCGCCGACCGAATGGAGCAGAGCCGCGTCCTCCAGAGCCAGCAGGACTATATGGACAGGCATCAGGCGCTCGGCGCTCGCTGCTTTGTCATCGCCGGTTTCAGCTCCGGCATGGTCTATTGCGTCCCCTGGGACATCTGGAAGACCATGAAAGACCACTTCGGCCGCAAGTATGTGACGGAGGCCGACTTGGAGAAATATCAAGTGCAGACGGCGTGGAATGGCACGCTGCTCCTGCTCAACTGAATTGAAAGGAGTTACCACCATGAGCGAAATTTCCATGTATGAAGCCCAAAAGAAGAAAATGCAGGGCCTGTGCGATGAGCACGATCTCGTCTATCGCTTTGAAAAAGACAGATACCCAATCATCTTTACCATCAAGCCCGTACAGGGCATGGATGCGCAGATTTCCATGCTGGAGAATGTCGAGGAGGTCGGCTACCGCAGCCCCGACGCCTCCATGTCCTGGATCTTCGAGGACGGCGGTCTGGACACGAAGGTAACGGGCGGCACCTTTACCATCAGCAAGACGCTCCGCACCAAGATCGAGTCCATTCTGGTGAAGATGATTACCTACTGGCAGCAGTATTTCTTCCGCGATGTGCTGGAAAAGAACGCATTGCGCAGCGGCCTCATGCCGGTCATTGACGAGGACGAGGCTGGCGATACCGACGAGGAGCCGGAGGACGAGGGGGATATGCAGGGCGAGGATGGCCCCGAGGTTGACCTGGACGACCCCGACATTCAGCAGGCCATTACCATTGTTCGGGCAGAGAATAAAGCGACTGTGGGGCTGTTGCAACGCCGTATGAGCGTTGGCTACGCAAAGGCTGCGCGTCTGATTGACGCACTGGAGGAGCTGGGTGTCGTCGGTCCGTATAACGGCTCCGATGGCCGCGAGGTCCTCCCTACCGACGAGCCTGACGACACGGAAGGCGGTGAAGATTGATGCCGACTGTAAATGCCAATAAGCATACCGCGCACGACCTGCAGCTTGCCGGTCAGATGCGCCGCGAGGATTACAAGACAATCAAGCACATGGACAAGGCGACGCTTGCGGCCTACCTCAGCCGCGTGTGGAAACGCGGGTATGACGCCGGGTATCAAGCCGCCGTTAAGTCAGTCGCTCCGCAGCTGCGCGAAGCCGCAGAACTGAAAGCAGCGGACAAGGAGGGCTAAGTCATGGGAAACGCCCTGCGGCACGTCAGAGGGGAAAGTCAGAAGAATATCGTCCGCTTCATAGAAGGGCTGAGTGGGAAGTATTCCCGCTGGGACATCTGGCAGGACTTCATCATCATGTCGGCCATCGCAATCGCCAACACGATGGGAGGCCCGCAGGCCAAGGCCAGGGAAGAAATGTACCGCAGCCGCGCAGAGAAGTATTCCGCTAAGGAGCTGGAAGTCTTTGCAGATATGTTGCTTGAGGTCGTAGCCGAATTGGAGCGCGATCCCGAGCAGGACTTCCTCGGTGAGCTTTTTATGGCGCTCGGCCTCGGAAACGAATGGAAAGGACAGTTCTTTACTCCGTACAGTGTCTGCAGGGCGATGTCCGCGATGACCTATGCGCCTGATATGACGGCGCGGGTAGAAAAGCAGGGCTGGGTGTCCGTGAACGACCCCGCCTGCGGAGCCGGTGCGCTGCTGCTCGCATTCGCCAATGAGTGCCGGAGACAGCATATCAACTATCAGACCTCGGTGCTGTTCGTGGCGCAGGACATAGATTTCCTCGCCGGGTGTATGTGCTACATCCAACTGAGCTTGCTCGGCTGCCCCGGCTATGTTGTCATTGACGACTCTCTCCTGCGCCCGTCCGTCAGCTACGACGCCCGCGGTCTGCTGCCAAAGGACGGCCCGCAGGTCTGGTACACACCGATGTATTTCCGCGATGTCTGGCACTACCGCCGCATCGGGGCGCAAATGGATCTCCTGTTTCGGAACGCGGCAGAGCAGGTACCGGCAGAGCCGCCGGCGCCTGCCGCGCCGCCGGAACAATCTCAACCGCTGGCGGAAACGAAAACCGGCCAGCTCACTCTATTTTGATGGGAGGGAACGGAATGCGGCAGCCGCCGCCTCTCGGGAGCCGGACATGGAAGCCCGAGGAAGAAGATTATTTGATGGAAAAGTGGGGGCAGATTTCTGTTCCGGCCATCGCAAAGAAACTCAATCGTACCACAAACGCCGTCAAGGTCAGAGCTCAGCGTCTGGGTTTAGGCGCGGTATTGATGGCCGGCGAGTATGTCACTCTAAATCAACTCCTGCTGGCGGTGAACGGAGGAAGCAGCTCCTACGGCTACAAAATGAAAAGCTGGGTCGAAAATCGCGGCTTGCCCGTCCACACAAAAAAGGTCAACCGCTGCAGCTTTCGGGTGGTCTACATTGAAGAGTTCTGGGAGTGGGCCGAGCGATACCGCAGCTTCATCGACTTTTCCAAGATGGAGCCGTTGGCGCTCGGTGAGGAGCCGGACTGGGTAGCCGAGCAGCGCAAGAAAGACTTTGAGGCATACGCCATTCAGAGGAAAGACCCGTGGGGAGAGGACGAGGACTCTCGGCTGAAGATGCTGCTCAGTAAGCACAGGTACTCATGGGCGGAAATTTCCGAGATGATGCATCGTTCTCACGGTGCGATCGCGCGCCGTTGCCGTGACCTCGGCATCAAGGATCGCCCCGTTTCGATGGAGCTGACCGGCAAGCGTGGCACATGGACCAGCGAGGATTTTGAAATACTGGCAGACGGCATCCGCCACGGCGACAGCTACGCCGCCATAGGCAAGGCGGTCGGCCGTTCCGAAAAGTGCGTCCGATCCAAGGTCTACAACGATTATCTGACCGAGAACGCCGACAAGGTGCGGGAAATGCTCGGTGATGGCGCGTGGGGGCACGGTGCGCCGGAAATGGACGTCCGTCATGGCTTCTATATCTCCCGCACCCGCCATCAGGTCAGGCGCGACCTATCCGCGCTGGCAACGGTCCTTCGTAAGCGCATGAACGATCTCGGCTATGATCCTTACTGGCAGCGGTTTATGTGCATGAATTGGGACGACATTGGCGGATGCTCCGCAGGGTGTACGGATTGCGACAGCTGCACAGCATTCCGGCGTATTCAGCCTCAGTATTGCGCACGGTGCGGCGGCACCTTCTACGAGCGCAAGGAAAACCGCTTCTGTGCGGCCTGCCGCACCGCGAGGAAGAAGCAGGCCCAGCGGCACTGGTGCCGCGTGAACGGCATGAGCCGAAGATAATAAACAGTCCCAGCCGAGGGGCAAAGCTCGGCGTAAGAAAGGAGCGTTTTATGGCAGAAATCAAGTACATTCCGGTCAGTAAACTGTGGGGGCATCCCGATAACCCCCGTAAGGACCTGGGCGATGTGACCGAGCTGGCCGAGAGCATCAAGGTCAACGGCGTACTCCAAAACCTCACCGTTGTTCCGCTGATCGGGGAAATCACGAAGAAGTGGGACGGAGAAAGCTACCGCGTTATCATCGGCCACCGCCGTCTTGCGGCCGCAAAGCTGGCCGGCCTGGAGGAGCTTCCCTGCGTCGTGGTCGAGATGTCGGAGCGGGAGCAGCTGAGTACGATGCTCACGGAGAATATGCAGCGGTCCGATCTGACGGTCTATGAGCAGGCGCAGGGCTTCCAGATGATGCTTGACATGGGCGATACCGTCGAGGACATCGCGGGAAAGTCCGGCTTTTCCGTTACTACCGTCCGGCGCCGTGTGAAGCTCCTGGAACTGGACAAGGACAAGTTCAAAAAGTCCGAGGAGCGCGGCGTCAGCCTGTTCGAGTACATGGAGCTGGAGAAGCTGAAAAGCCCGGAACGCAAAAATGAGATGCTCGACTACATCGGCACCGAGAACTTCAAGTACAAGCTGAAACAGGCTATCGATGCTGAGGCCACAGCCGAGCGCAAGGCGAAATGGGTGGAGCTGTTGAGTGCTTTTGCTACGCAGGTGGAGAGCCGCACGGGATATAGGACGGTCAAAAGTGACTATGTCAGCAGCAAGATTGAGATGGGACGCCCCGATGACGCTGATACCGTTGAATACTTCTTCTGCATTGAAAAGTGGGGCTATATCGCGCTGATGGTCAAGGACGAGCCTACTGCTGCCACGCCAGAAGAGGAGGCGAAGAGGCGCGAGGAGCAGATGAAACAGGAGCGAAAGGACGCCGCAGAAAAGGCGCTGTCCGAAGCAACCGCCCGCGCCTATGAGCTTCGCGCCGACTTCGTGGCTACCGTTTCCGCAGCCGCCATCAAAAAGCGCCTTGCGGATGTCGTGGCGCTGTGGGCTTACGCTGAATACCGAGATGATACCAGCTGGCTAACCGAAGAGGAAATTATGCAGGCTACTGGCGTTGGACCATTTGCCGAAGATGACGAGGACGGCGAGGACGATGCCGCATTTACGCTCCAGGCCGTGACCGACGCGATCGGCAAGACGCCTGAAAAGGCGCTCTTGCGAATGATCTATGCGCGCCTGGGCGACGGAAAGTCCGAGGGCTATTTCCGCAGCTACTGGAACAGCTACACCATGAAGCACGAGGAGAATGAGAAGCTGGATCACATCTATGCTCTGCTCGTCAAGCTGGGCTACGAGATGTCCGACGACGAAAAGGCGCTCCAGGACGGAACACATGAGCTTTTCGGGGAGGCGACCGACGAATGAGAGCATCTACCTGCAAAGGCTGCGGCGCGGCTATCGTCTGGATCAGAACACCCGGAGGGAAGTCCATGCCGTGTGACGCCACCCCGCGCTATTACATCGAAAAGCCCCGCTCCGGCAGTAAAAAGATCGTCACGCCTAACGGCGAGGTCATTTCCTGTGAGTACACGGAAGATCCGCACAAGGCCACCGGCACCGGCTTCGCTCCCCACTGGGGGAGCTGCCGGGCGGCGGGCAATTTCAAGAGGTAAAGCAAAATGGCAATTAAGAATTATACCAGCGGCGTGGACATCTACACGAGTCTCGGCGAGATTCAGGGCGCGCTTGCCCGCGCTGGCGCGACAAAAATCATGGTGGACTATGAATCCGGCAAGCCGACAGCGGTCACGTTCGCCATCGAGACCGTAGCCGGTACGAGGGGCTTTCGGCTCCCTGCGGCCGTGGATGGGACATTGCGAGTGTTCGCGGCGCAGAAGATCAAAGCTGACCGCGCACAGGCTGAAAGGACAGCATGGAGGAATATCCGCGACTGGGTGCTGGCGCAGCTTGCCCTTGTGGAATCCTGTGATGTAGCCGTCGATGAAGTGTTCTTCCCGTATCTCACCGACGGAAACGGCAGGACGCTCTATCAGGCGTATGCGACAGGGCAGCTCATGCTGGAGGGCGCAAATGGATAAAAGTGTGCTTATTAGCATCCGCCCGAAGTGGTGCGAGAAGATCGTCAATGGTGAGAAAACCATCGAGGTACGAAAAACGCGACCGAAGCTGCAAACACCGTTCAAGTGCTATATCTATTGCACTATGGATCACCCTTACATTTCTGTGTCCTGCGGGGAACTGGACAAGCTCAACTATCGCACAAATACCGTTTGTCGGTGTAATGGCAAAGTCATCGGGGAATTTACCTGCGACCGCATAGATAGACTTGCCCCAGCAAACGATCCGTATGGCATCTATGACATTGACGATGATTATGTATTCCAGACTTGTCTTGAAAATGGGGCACTATGGGATTATGGACACGGAACACCGCTTTACGGCTGGCACATCTCCGGCCTGCGCATTTATGATATGCCACGCGATCTGGGCGAGTTCCAGCGCGCAACTGACCCGTGCGATTCTTGCCATGCAGAATACACATGGGAATGCACAGGCTGCAAAAAATTGAGCGGTGACATTAAGCGCCCGCCCCAGAGCTGGTGCTATGTGCTGGAGGATTATCATGCTTGAAATTTGCCCCATGGCACTAAAAAAGGCCAGCGCCTGGGCGTGCAGCAACGGACACTTTCACGGCCAATGCACGGCCTGCGGTTGCGTGGTGCCGAAATGAAAAGGAGTTTCTATGGAACGATTTGAAAACCTGCTCGATTTTGTCAATGAGCTGAACGAAACCGGGCGTATTCAGTACGACGATTACAGCCGTCTTTTTGACTTGGTGCAGGAGTTTGCGGGAGCGGAGGAGGCGATCAACGCCGCCGCGACCGATATTGCCGCTCTGCTTTGGCTGAACGGCAACTGCGAATACTGCGAGCATGGAGAGAAAGAGGAATTCAGCGGCGCGAACAGATGGCATTGCCGCCTCGGGAATGGCATAGACTGCCGCCCTGTGTGGCGCGGGGCTGCAACGAAGGCATCTCTGCCGGAGATGCACAAAGCAGACCCGACTTCGCTTCGTGCAAAGCCCAGCCGCGCGGAGACTATGTTCGGGCCGAAAGAGACATGGGCTATCCCTGATAGAGCAGAAGTCGAGGAGACCACGCCGAAGACATACAAGGGATTTCTGCTTATTCGGTGCGCACAGTGCGGGGATTTGCGAGGCTTTTGTGTCAAACAGCCTATCTCGTCTTATCGGTGTGCGGCCTGCGGTGGAGAAACGCCGCTGCACGATCTCACGTCGGCGCACATCCGCTGTAAGTGCGGGAAGAGCTTCAAGTATCGAACGAACATCGAAGAGGACAGTATCACCTACAACTGCCTTTCCTGCGGCGCGCCGGTCGATCTGGTCTATAACAAGAAAGCTCGCGCCTATCAGACGGTGCGATGATGCTCATTATCACCGTTCATGTGAACGCCCCGGCGGGGCAGGCCATTGGCATAAAGGAGCAGATCGCGCAGGATTTGGAGCGATACGGCGATACCCGCGTGGTATCGGTGGAAGTAATACAGCCGACATACCGGCAGATGCAGATCGGAGAGGTCAGCGACCGGCAGCGCGGCAAAAAGTAAGAACAGGTAAGGGGTGAGCCATTACGACGCTTTCAGAGTTGAATCAGCACTTCGAGCTGATAGAGAAATTGGCAAGGGCAAGGGAGATGCTACAGTCCTTGCGTGACGCGGCTTGCCCCGGCGCGGCTGTTCTCACAGGTATGCCGCATACTCCCGGCATAAAGGATAAGGTCGGCGACCTCGCAGCCGAAATCGTGGACATGGATGCGCGTGTCGGTTTTCTGGAGGAAGAGGTCAAGGCCAGCGAGGGGCAGATCATGCCGTTCATTCAAGGCATCGACGATGACCAGACGCGAATCATTTTCAGATTGAGATTTTTGAGAGGACTGGCGTGGAAGGAAGTTGCAACGGTTGTAGGAGGCAATACGGAGGAAAGTGCAAAGCGGATCTGCTATAGGTACTTATCTTCTTTGGATTCGTAAAGTTGTCCCGGAAGGACACGCTAATTCCCTTCGTTACCCTTGAACTCCCTCAAAAACGGTAGTAATGTTAGACTCGTAAAATCCTACATAAGCCAGGCGGCCATCCCTCGCGGGGTGGCCGTCATTCGTATGGGAAGGAGGTTGAGGCCTGCGCGTTACTCCTTGCGCGCCGGTCATGCGCCGGGTCCGATGTTCGCCAGCAGAGGGCAGCGGTGACATCATAAAAGGAGATTTCCAAAATGTTCGGAATTGTCATTCTGGCCGTCTATGCGGTGCTGATGATCGGCGTCACGCTGATGTTCACCCGAAAGACGACCGACGCAGAGGGCTTCCATGTGGCGGACCGGCGCATCGGCTCGGCGATTGCCGCCATGAGCATCGCCGCCACTTGGATTTGGGCTCCCTCACTGTTCACTTCCTCGGAGATGGCCTATACTCGCGGCATCCCGGGGATGTTCTGGTTTACGGTACCGAATGTGCTGTGCCTGATCCTGTTTATCCCCTTTGCAAAAAGGATCCGGGCGCAGTACCCGGAGGGCATCACCTTGACCGGCTACATGGCGGAGCGCTATCACTCCGGCAAGGTCAAGGGCGTCTACTCCTTCCAGCTCGGCGCGCTGGCCGTTCTTTCAACGGCGGTGCAGCTGCTCGCCGGGGGAAAGACGCTGGCTCTCATTACGGGGCTGCCATTCTGGAGCATGACGCTCGCCCTGGCAGCTATCGCATATTCCTACTCCCGCTTCTCCGGACTGAAAGCCTCCATCATCACCGATGTCGTCCAGCTGGGCATTATTCTCGTGGGTGGCGCTCTGCTGGTCGTTCTGAGCCTTCGCATGACCGGCGGCTTTGACACGGTACAGGCAGGGCTCGGTGCTGTCTCCGGAGAATATACCTCGCTCACCTCCTCCACGGGCATTGAAGTCTTGCTGGGCTACGGTCTGCCGATGGCTGTCGGTCTGATCTCCGGCCCATTCGGGGATCAGTGCTTCTGGCAGCGAGCTTTCGCAATCAGGCGCGACCGCATCGGCAGATCGTTTTTTGCCGGTGCGCTTTTGTTTGCGCTCGTTCCGATCTGCATGGGAACGGTTGGCTTCCTCGCCGCAGGCTCCGGCTTTGTGGCCAGCGACACCGGCATGGTCAACTTTGAATTCGTTTCCTCGCTGCTTCCGACATGGGTGCTGGTCCCGTTCCTGTTTATGATTATCTCCGGCCTGCTCTCCACAGTGGATAGCAACCTTTGCGCGGCGGCGTCGCTCACGACAGACTGGCTCGGCATTGGGAAGGACACGGTGCAGACTTCGCGCCGCACAATGCTTTGCCTGCTGATCGTGGCTATCGCCATCGCCAACATTCCCGGCCTGACGGTGACATACCTGTTCCTGTTCTACGGAACGCTCCGCGCTTCGACGCTGCTGCCGACGGTCATGACGCTGCTCGGTAAGAAGCTGACGGGCAAGGGCGTTTTTGCCGGTGTGCTGACCGCGCTGTGTGTCGGGCTTCCGATCTTCGCCTACGGCAATCTCGCCGGCATTCCGGCTGTGAAAGCGGCAGGCAGTCTGACGACCGTCCTATCCAGTGGCCTTGTCGCCGTTATCGCCTCGAGAAAGGCGGTGAAGGCATGAGTCTCGGAAGAAAGCAGAGCATCGACAACAGTGCATGGCTGGAAGCCGTTGCAACGATCGAAAACGCCGTTTCCCGTGAGGAGCTGGACGCTTTGACCGCTGCGACCGTCGCAGACATCAAAGCCCATACTGAGGGCAAGGCTGCGGCCTATGCGTGGAGCGCAGGTAAGGACAGTATTGTCCTTGGCAAACTGTGCGAAGCGGCTGGCGTCACTGACTGCATGATCGGCGTGTGCGACCTGGAATACCCCGCCTTTGCCGCGTGGATCGAGGAGCATAAGCCGGCAGGCTGCGAAGTCATCAACACGCATCAGGATATCGACTGGTTGGCGAAGCATCAAGAGATGCTTTTCCCCAAGGACTCCGCCGCGGCCGGACGATGGTTTTCTATCGTGCAGCACCGAGCGCAGCGTGAATACTTCAAGGCGCACGAGCTGGACGTCATCATTCTCGGCCGTCGCCGTGCGGACGGCAATTATGTCGGTCGCAACAGCAATATCTATACCGATGGCAAAGGTGTTACGCGATTCAGCCCGCTCGCTGCGTGGAAGCATGAGCACATCCTTGCCTATATTCACTATCATCAGCTCCCTCTTCCGCCGATCTACGGCTGGAAGAACGGATATCTGTGCGGCACTCACCCGTGGCCCGCCCGCCAATGGACGGGCAGCATCGAGAACGGCTGGCGTGAGGTCTACGATATCGACCCCGGCATCGTCCTTGCGGCAGCTGAAAAGATCGACAGCGCTCGCGCCTTCTTGAAGGGGGTGCAGGCATGAAGGTCATAAAAAAGCCTCTGACCGAGCTGCGGCGACCGGATCGGAACGTCCGAATGCACACCGACAAGCAGCTGAAAGAGTTCCGCCGCTCCGTCGAAATGTTCGGTCAGATTCGCCCCATCGTGGTCGACGAGGACGGCGTTATTCTCGCCGGCAACGGCTTGTATGAAACGCTGCTCTCCCTCGGCCGCACAGAAGCGGACTGCTATGTTGTGTCCGGACTGACCGATGCCGAGAAGAAAAAACTCATGCTGGCCGATAACCGTGTCTTTGACCTCGGCGTTGACGATCTGGCCGCGCTGGATGCTTTCATTCTCGACCTGAAGGACGACCTGGATATCCCCGGCTACGAGGAAGATCTTCTCCGGGCGATGGTGATGGAGGCGGACGAAGCCAGCGACACCCTGCTTGAGTACGGCACCATTGAGCCGGAGCAGGCTGCGGCCATCACCGAGACGCGCGAGAAATACGCCGCCCGGGAAGAAGCTGCTGCGGCGCAGGCTGAGGAAATCGCACCCGCGCAGAGCGGCACGGCGTCTTCCACCGAGCCCGCTAAGAGGTTTATCCTCTGCCCGAAATGTGGTGAGCGGATATGGCTGTAAAGCGCATCAGCTCAGACATCGACGTTGTGACTGCGGCGCGCCAGCGGATCAAGAACGTATTTTCCAACGGCGTCCCCGTATACCTCTCGTTTTCCGGCGGCAAGGACAGTATCGTTCTTGCCGACCTGACCTATAAGCTGATCCAGGCCGGAGAGATCAATCCCTCGCAATTGACCGTCCTTTTCGTGGACGAGGAGGCGATCTTCGATTCCATTGAAGCAACGACCAAGGCGTGGCGGAAGAAGTTCCTGCTTGCCGGCGCCAAGTTTCAATGGTGGTGCATCGAGGTCAAGCATTTCAGCTGTCTCAATGAGCTGTCCAGCGATGAAACCTTCGTCTGCTGGGATCGGCGCAAGCGCGATGTCTGGGTGCGGCAGCCGCCGCCCTTTGCCATCCGCAATCACCCGCAGCTCCGGCCAAGGATCGACAACTATCAATCCTTCCTGCCCCGCGTAACGATGGACGGCATCATGATCACCGGAGTCCGCGCGGCAGAGTCCATTCAGCGGCTCCAATACATGGCGGCACTAAATATGGGCGCAAAGGGCATCACCGGCACGAACACCATCTATCCCATCTACGACTGGAAGACGGCGGACGTCTGGCTGTACCTGCGAGACCAGCGCATCGAAGTCCCCGAGGTCTACCTGCAGATGTATCAGGTCGGAGTCAATCGGAATCAGCTGCGCGTGTCGCAGTTCTTCTCTGTTGATACCGTACCCGTGCTGGTACACCTGGGCGAATATGACCCATCGCTCATGGAGCGCGTTCTCCGGCGTGAGCCGAACGCCTATCTTGCCATGCTGTACTGGGACAGCGAAATGTTCCACCGCACCACAAGGAAGCGCCGGGAGCTGGAGGGCGAGGACACCAAGGACTACCGTGCGCTCCTGAAGGAGATGCTGTTCGTCCGCCCGGGAGACTTCTTCAACACGGAGCATAAGCGCAAGATCGCTAAGCAGTACCGCAAGATGTTCATTCAGATGGACGGAATGGCTCGGCCGCGCGACTACAAGAAAATGTACGGCGGTCTGACTGCTGGTGATCCCAAGCTCCGCACCCTGCGCGCCATCTATCAGGACATATCCTGCGCCTACGCCGATTACGCCAAGCGCTTCCGGAAGGGAGGTGAGGCAAATGGCTGACGCGGATCTGTTCGCCCCGTTATCCTCCCTGCAATGGGTAGACCGGGAGCAGCTCAAGCCCAATGACTACAATCCCAACAAGGTCAACCGTGAGAATCTGAAACTGCTGGTGCAATCGATCATGACCAATGGCTGGACGCTTCCCATCGTCGTGCGTCCCGACTACACCATCATCGACGGCTTTCACCGCTGGACCGTGGCCGGAGAGGAGCCGCTGCACACTATGCTCAAAGGCAAGGTGCCGGTGGTGATCGTGCGGCATGATGACGCGACCGAGGATATTTACGGCACCGTCACACACAACCGCGCTCGTGGTACACATCTGCTTGAGCCGATGAAAGCCATCGTAAAGCGGCTGCTGGACGAGGGCAAGTCCGTTCAGGAGATCGGCAAACAGCTCGGAATGAAACCCGAAGAAGTATTCCGGCTCTCTGATTTCTCGCGTGATGACTTCCTCGGCATGATGACCAAGGGCGTTAAGGGGTATAGCCATGCGGAATTGCTGACGAAGTTATAACACAATACCACAGCCAGGCGCATACATCGCACGAGAGCGGCGTATCTGCGTCTGGCTGTGTTGCTCCCTCCCCCTCTCGGCATCGTCGCGCTGAGGGCGGGGAAATGCGTTGCAACAGGCGACGACGGCAAAAGGTACTGTGACGACCCCCGCCCCACACGCCGCGGGCTCGCCGACCCCGAAAAACGCATAGTTACCAATGGGAAAATCGGGCATTTCGTTACGCTTCCTCGTTTGATTTTGGTGCAAAGTTTGGCACCTGCGGCGGTATTTGCCGCAATATCTCTGTTTTGCTTTATCACTTCCGTGCGGAAACGCCCGGGAGTTCGATAAAGATTTCACG
This sequence comes from Anaerotruncus sp. DFI.9.16, assembly GCF_024461615.1. NCBI lineage: Bacteria > Bacillati > Bacillota > Clostridia > Eubacteriales > Oscillospiraceae > Anaerotruncus > Anaerotruncus sp. DFI.9.16. Next base: position 29,753 of record NZ_JANFZX010000017.1, on the reverse strand, counting down.
CCTCCTGTAAATATAAGATCACAACAGGGTAAGGGTCTCGCCTGTAGCTGCTGGTACCAGCTGCGGGCGCTCCGGTGCAATTCCGGTGAGCCCTGTATTGCTGATACGCTCTGCAAAAAAGAAAACCCCGACCGTTGCAGCGGTCAGGGTTTTGCATCCTCCATAGGAAGGGCAGCGCATTTTAACTTGTTTTGATGTGTCTTGATGCGTTTTGATGCGTCTCGTTTTACTTTAGCATATCTTGTGAGCAATTGCAAGCATGCAGAAAGGGGAGACGCGCAATGTCTGACCGTATGCAAAAAATCACAGACGAGAGCGAGGTCAGCACGACGGAGCTGGCGACGGTGCTGGGCGTGTCTGCCCGGCGGGTGCAGCAGATGGCGCAGGACGGCACGATACCAACCTGCCGCAAGGGCTGCTTCCGGCTGGCCGATTCCGTCCAGCGGTATGTTAAGTTCCTGTCCGACGGCCCGATGGACGAAGAGGATAAGAAGCTGGAGAAGACCCGCCGCGTGGCGGAGACGACGATGAAAGCGTCCAAGGCCACCATCGCCAAGCTGGAGGCCGAGGAGCTGAAAGGTACCATGCACCGTGCGGAGGACGTTGCCGCGCTGACGGAGGATATGGTCTACACCATTCGCGGTGCGCTCAATGCGCTGCCGGGGCGGCTGGCCGTCGATGTAGCGGCTGTGTCCACGCCTGCCGAGGCGTCCGAGGTTATCCGCAAAGAGGTCAGCAAGGTCATGCGGGAGCTGGCCGGGTATCACTACGACCCCAAGAAATACGAGGAGCGCGTGAGAGAACGGCGCGACTGGTCGGAGCGTGACAGCGATGACGAGTAGGCTCGCCGCCGTCCGGCTGAACAAGGTCATCGCCAAAGCGATGGCCGGTATGCTCCCGCCGGACGACCTGACCGTAACCGAATGGGCGGAGCAGAATCGCCGCCTGTCGGCCGAGAGCGCCGCAGAGCCCGGACCGTGGCGCACCGAGCGCACCCCCTATCTCCGCGAGCCGATGAACGCATGGACCGACCCAAAGATACGGCACATCGTCATGGTGGCTGCGTCCCAGGTCGGTAAGTCTGAATTTCTCAATAACTGCATCGGCTATGTGATCGACCAGGACCCCGGCTCGATCCTGTTTGTCCACCCTACCACCATTGACGCAAAGGAGTATTCCAAGCTCCGCATCGCGCCGATGATCCGCGACTGCCCCACGCTGCGAAAGAAGGTCAGCGACCCCAAGAGCCGTGACAGCGGCAATACAATTCTGCAAAAGACCTACCCCGGAGGCATCCTCACGATGTGCGGCTCCACCGAGGCCCACGCTCTGGCGTCAAAGCCTATCCGCTATGTGCTGGGCGACGAGCGCGACCGCTGGGCGCTGTCTGCCGGTAACGAGGGCGACCCGTGGGATCTGGCGATGGCGCGGCAGACGACATTCTACAACGCGAAAAGCGCTGAGGTGTCCACGCCCACCGTCAAAAACGCCAGCGCCATTGAAGCCGCCTACGCGACAGGCACGATGGAACGGTGGAAATCCCGCTGCCCTCATTGCGGCGAGTATCACGAGATCCAATGGGCGGACATCCGCTTTGAGCACGACGAGATCATCGTCGCGGGGAAAAAGACCTACAAGGTCCGCAGCGTCTACTATGCCTGCCCCGGCTGCGGCTGCATCTCCACCGAGGCGGAAATGAAGCGCGCCCCGGCAAGATGGGAGGCGGACAACCCCGCCGCCTATGAGCAGGGCACGCGCTCGTTCTGGCTGAACGCCTTTGTCAGCCAGTGGGCGAGCTGGGAATCCATCATTCTGAAATACCTGAACGCCATCGGCAGTACCCGCAAGATGCAGGTCGTCTACAACACCTGCTTCGGCGAGCTGTGGGAGGATCGCGGAGACCTGGAGGACGAGGACAGTCTGATGGCGCGCAGGGAGGAATACCCCGCCGAGCTGCCGGAGGGCGTGCTTGTTCTGACGGCCGGTGTCGATACCCAGGACGACCGCATGGAATACGAGATCGTCGGCCATGGCCACTTTGGTGAGACCTGGGGCATTGAGAAAGGCATCATCATGGGACGACCCGATGACGATGCCGTATGGGCGCAGCTGGACGAGCTGGTATTTGATCGCGTTCTGCGCTTTGAGAACGGCGTGGGGCTGAAAATGTCAATGTCCTTTGTGGACGAGGGCGGACACTTCACGCAGGAGGTCCGTATGCAGTGCCGGGCGCGGCTGGGCAAAAAGGTGTTCTGCATCAAGGGCATGCCCGGCAGCGATAAGCCCTACACCGCGCCGCCGAAAAAGCAGAAGATCATCATCAAGCAGACGGCGGTCGGCACCTGCTGGCAGTACCAGATCGGCGTTGACTCCGGCAAGGAGGTCATCATGGACAACCTGCGCGTACAGACGCCGGGCGCGAAATATTGTCACTTCCCCAAGCGGGATGACTACGGCTCCGGCTACTTCACAGGGCTGCTCTCCGAGGTCAAGGTCTACGACCCCAACAAAAAGCAGCCGTGGCAGTGGAAGAAGATCCCCGGCCACGAGCGCAACGAGGCGCTGGACTGCCGCAACTATGCGCTGGCGGCGTTCAAGGCGCTTCCCAAGAACCTGGACGAGATAGACAGGCGGCTAAAGGAGGCGGGCGGCGAACGCGCTCCTGCCCCTGTTGCAACGCCTGTCATGCCGCCTCCCGCCGCCAAGCAGAGGCCGAAGCGCAGAAGCGGGAAGAAATACTACGACGATTGGTGAGGTGTCCGATATGGATAAAGTTGAACTGCGGGCGCGGCTGGACTTCTGGCAGAGCGCCCTCTCAAAGCTGCGCGCCGCATATCTGGCTCTTGTGGACGGCGGCGTAAAAAGCTATGTCATCGACGACCGCGAGCTGACGCGCTTCGACCTGCCCGACCTGAAGGACGAGATCGAGGACGCGGAGAAGAAGGTCGATGAGCTTTTAGCGGAGTTGAACGGCCGCAAGCCGAGAAAGGCTTTCGGCATCGTTCCACGCGACTGGTGACCTTTTTCGTGAGGTCACGAAAATGATACCGGCAAAGCGCCCGAAAGGGCTTTTTGCACAGGCAGCCTGGCGGAGTTTGCTCCTTTCGCCGCCGGGCGGCCTGTTTTTTATTCCGAAAACGGGAGGCGATAAGCATTGAGCAACAAGAAAGACCGCCGCCGCGCAGCCGCGCCGCAGGCGAAGGGGTACAGCGAAGCCGGGGCCAGCTTGACGCGGCGGGCGCTCAAGGGATTTGTTCCGGACAGCGGCGCTCCCAATGAGGACATCAACCGCAACAACGCCACCCTGCGGCAGAGGGCGCGAATGCTCTACATGGCCGCGCCGGTGGCTACGGCGGCGATCAATACCAACCGCACCAAGGTCATCGGGACGGGGCTGACGCTCAAAGCGTCCGTGGACCGCGAGGTGCTGGGCATCTCCCCGGAGGCGGCGAAGAAGTGGCAGCACGCGGCGGAGATGGAATTCCGGCTGTGGGCAGGGAAAAAGCAGAACTGCGACGCGCTGGGCCTGAACAACTTTGAGAGTTTGCAGCAGCTCGCCTTGAAGTCGTGGCTGCTCAGCGGCGACGTGTTCGCACTGGTCAAGCGATACCCGGCAACACCACTAAACCCCTATACCCTGCGGCTACACATCGTGGAGGCGGACCGCGCCTGCACGCCAAGCGAATATGGCGGCGGTGTCACCATCGGCGGCTTCGTGGAGGGCAAGATCCCCGAGGGAAAGCCCGGCGCAGGCCACAAGGTCTACGACGGCGTGGAGGTGGACAGCAACGGCCGCGTGGTCGCCTATCACATCAGCAACACCTACCCGCACCAGATCACCAGCGAGCCGCAGAAGTGGCAGCGCGTTGAGGCCTACGGCGCCAAGACCGGCCTGCCGAACATTCTCCACATCATGGACAGTGAACGCCCGGACCAGTACCGCGGCGTTCCCTATCTGGCGCAGGTCATCGAGCCGCTGCTCCAGCTTCGGCGCTATACGGAGTCCGAGCTGATGGCGGCGCTGGTGCAGAGCTTCTTCACTGCATGGATCGAAACGGAGACCGACCCCTCCGATACGCCCTTCAACGAGGTCGGCGCAGGAGATATTGCCGGCGTCCCCGCCGAGGTCAACGCGGACGGCGGACCGATGGCGAACAACATCTCCGATGATGACAACGAGTACGAGATGGGACCGGGTACGGTGACGCACCTCGCCCCCGGGGAAAAGGTCAACTTCGGCAATCCGAACATCCCCACCGCTGGCTTTGAGACCTTTGTCAAGACGCTGTGCAAGCTGGTCGGCGCTGCCTTGGAGCTGCCTTACGATGTGCTGATCAAGGAGTTCAACAGCTCCTATTCCGCAAGCCGAGGCGCGCTGCTGGAGGCGTGGGAAGCATTCAAAATGCGCCGGAAGTGGTTTGTGGACGACTTCTGCCAGCCGGTCTATGAGATGTTCCTGGCCGAAGCGGTCGCTCTGGGGCGCATCAACGCCCCCGGCTTCTTCACGGACCCCCTTGTGCGGGAGGCATGGTGCGGCGCGCGCTGGATCGGCCCCGTGCAGGGCAGCCTTGACCCCAAGAAGGAGGCAGAAGCCGCCCTCATGCTGATCGACAATGCCATCAAGACCCACGAGCAGGTCAGCCGCGAAATGAGCGGCGGCGACTGGGAGGAGAACGTGGAGCAGCTGCAGCGTGAAAACGAGCTGCTGACACAGGCAGGAGGCAACAAGGTCACCGTTGTATCGGCATCGCCGAAAGAAGGTGACGGCGATGAAGACTAACTTCGAGCATCTGCAGAGCCTGAATGTGCGGAGCATGGCGCTCGCCATCTGGAACTACGCAAGCGACTACTGCGCCTATTGCCCGAAGAACATGGAGCGCCGCTGCAACGAGAACTGCCGCGCGGGAATCCGCGAGTGGCTGAACAGTCCCTACATTCCGTCAAGCGATATCTGGAAAGAAAAGAGGTAATGCGCATGAGTATTCCGGCAAAGAGAGCTGGGCGAAAGTCTCCCGCCGTCAGCATCTCGAAAAAGGTCTATACGATGGCCACGGTGGACGGCAGTGATGCCGAGATCACCATGTATGGAGACATCTACGAGGAGCAGCCCACGAACTGGTGGGGCGAGCCCGTCGAGGGGCAGTACATCCTGCTCTCCGAGTTTTTGGAGGACCTCAAGCAGATCTCCGGCTGCACGTCCATCACTATCCGCATGAACAGCTACGGCGGCGACGCCGGAGCATCCAACATGATCCACAACCGCCTGCGGGAGCTGGCGCGGAACGGCACGAAGCTTACCTGCATCGTGGACGGCGTTGCCATGAGCGGCGGCAGTCTTATCATGTGCGCCTGCGATACGGTCAGGGTCAATCCCTCCAGCCTCGTCATGATCCACAAATGCTGGACCTTCCTGTGGGGCGGCTACAACGCCGACGAGCTACGGGAACAGGCTACCCAGCAGGAGGCGTGGGACAAGATGCAGATGGAGGTCTACACGCGCAAGACCGGGCTGTCGACCACGGTGATCTCCCACATGATGGCGGACACGACCTATATGACAGGCCGCGAGGCCATCGACAAGGGCTTTGCGGACGAGCTGATCGAGGACGCGGAGCCGACCAGCATCGCCGCCAGCGCGGACGGGCGCAGCCTGTTCGTGAACGGGCGGCAGATGCACCTTGCCCCCGGCATGTTCGCGCCGGACAACATTCCCACAGTCACACCCGAGGCCTCCGCCCCGGTTGAGACAGATAAAAACAAGCCGGAAGTCACCGGCGATGAAGGAGGAATTTCCATGACTAAGGAAGAGCTCCGGGCGAAGTACCCGGACGAGATCGCTCAGGTGGAGGCCGACGCCCGTGCTTCCGTCGATCACACCGAGGCGGTCAACACCGCGATTCAGGCCGAGCGTGCGCGTATGCAGGAGATCGACGAGATCTCCGGTCTGCTCGACGCGACGGACGTGCAGCAGGCCAAGTACGGCGACAAGCCCTGCTCTGCTGCCGACCTGCTGATGGCAGCGGCCAAGAACGCCGCCAAGCAGGGCAAGAAGTTTCTGACCGATCTGAAGGACGACAGCGAGGAATCCGGCGCCGAGGGCGTTCCTGCCGCTCCTGCCCCCGCAGTCGAAACGCCCGAGGGCGAAGACGGCGAGAAGAACGACACCCCCGAGGCGCGCATGACCAACGCCCGGAGCATGGTCGCTGACCTGCTGGGCAAGAAGAAGGAGGGCTAAGAACATGATCAATCTGAGTGAAAAGCTCGGCGAGATGACCTTTGACGGTCTGATCACCGACATCAAGCCCGCGCCCGAAGTGCGCGGCGGCGTTATCCGCAAGCTGTCCGCTGCGGCCACGCTCAAGCGCGGCACCATCCTCGCCAAGTCCTCCGGCACGGCCGGCGACGGCAAGCTGGTGGTGCTGGGTACTGCGGCTGTCAGCAACGAAACGCTGACCCCCGATTGCATTCTGTGTGATGACATCGAGGTCGGCACCGCTGCCGACGAGAAGGTAGCTGTCTACACCGCCGGCTGCTTCGACATCGGCAAGGTGACGGTCTCGGCCAGCTACACCATCACCGAGGGTGATAAGGATAACCTGCGTATGCGCGGCATCGTCTTCAAGGCTGCTGCCGCTGCCAACTAAGGAGGGAATCAACAATGGCTTCTGAACTGAATTTCTTTGACACCTATGTGCTGATGGCGATCACCGAGGAGATCGTTCCTCAGCAGACCTTTTTCAAGGACCGCTACTTCCCCACCGGGGAGGGCGACATCTTCGCCTGCGACAAAGTACAGTTTACAAGGGACTACACAGGGTAGGTATCTGACGGGAGGGGTTCCACCCATCAGATTTTCCATGTGATGTTCAAGCTGTCGCTTGTAGCGGCAACGGTGGTAATCATCAAATCCACCACCCGCCGCTTGTCGTCAAAGGATACATTGTCCCATGTGTCGAGGTAGCCGGAAATCTGATTGACCTGTTCCGGGCTGATGGCTTCCACCGTCAACTCGGCTATCTGCTTCACAAGTTCCTGTTTGCGCCCGTCCAGTTCCGCTATCTTCACATTCACATAGGAGAGCAGAACATTGTTTGCACCCGTCAGACTGTCCACCAGCTTTTCAATCTCGCTGTCCACATGGAGAAGTTCCACTTGCAGGGCGGCAATTTTAGGGTTTGCCTTTGCCGCTTTCTTTCTGCCTGTCAGCGTCTTGTAGCTTGCCAGTTTCTTTATCATCTGCTGATAAACAACCGCTTCCAGTTCCGAAGTAATGATTTTCCCGCACCCCGGACAACTCTTGTTATCCAGCCGTTTCGTACAGCGAAGGTATTGCTTGCCGGAGGGATTGAAGATACTCATAAGGGCATACCCGCAGTTCCCGCACTTGATTTTTCCCGCCAGCCATGTATGGGTAGCTTTTCGGGCAGACTGGATTTTCATGTTGTTCATCAGCTTCTTGCGGCAGGTCAGCCAGATGTCGGAGGGAACAATGCCCTCATGGGGAGCCAGTACCAGCATTTGGTCTTTCAAGTCGTTCTTTTTGCTGGGCTTCACATCTCGCCCTTGATACAGATAGCAGCCGTTCATGCCAGTAAAATCGGCAGCGTCATTGACAATGACCGTCCCTTGACTTTTGAAAAATTCGTACACATCAAGGTCTGCCTGCACATAGACAGGATTGCGTAACATCTGCGCCAGCGTGGGGCGTATCAGCTCTTTGCCGTTGAATAAAATCCCCTGTTCGGCAAAGTACCGGGTAATGTCCCCGTAGGAGGTTGTGGGCTGAGCATACATCTCAAACATCAGCCGGATATTTGCCGCTTCGTCTGGATTTACCACCAGCTTTTTGTATTGATACCATCCATTTTGATAGGCTCGGTGTGGAAGCCGTAAGGAGCCTTGCCGCCCATTTTGAAGCCCCGCTGACTGCGGGAATAGTATGCGTCCGTTACCCGCTTCTGTATCGTTTCCCGTTCCAACTGGGCGAACACAATACAGATATTCAACATAGCCCGCCCCATCGGGGTGGAGGTATCAAACTTTTCCGTAGAGGACACAAACTCCACATTGTACTGCTGGAACAGCTCCATCATGTTGGCAAAGTCCAGAATGGAACGGCTGATACGGTCGAGTTTGTAAACCACGACTTTTGCAATCAAGCCCCGCTTGATGTCCCGCACCAGTTCTTGAAACTTCGGACGGTCTGTGTTCTTGCCGCTGTACCCCTTGTCTGTGTATTCCTTGCAGTTACCGCCTTTCAACTCGTATTTGCAAAATTCAATCTGGCTTTCAATGGAAATGCTGTCCTTTTTGTCTACCGATTGCCTTGCATAGATTGCGTCTATTCGATTATTCATATTGTCGCTCCTTTTCTTAAAAAAGAAACGGAGCTGCTGACACCTTTATTATACCGTCAGCAGCCCCGCAAATCAACGATGGCTTTGGAAAACCTTATGCCCCGGCTTCCTCACTCTGCCGTTTGTCGGCATACTTGCGGAACACCTCATAAAGTTGCTGTTCCAGTTCCCGGCGTTTTGCCGCTTCCTGCTCCGGCGTGAACACCGGGGAGAGGTTTTCCAGCGTGATTTCCCTGCCTTGAAAAGTCACGACTTCCGTTTCCTTTTTGTATCTGATAGTGGTACTTATAAAATCACCTTTCCTTTCCATGCTGCCGCTGCTGCCGTTTCAGTTCCGCCAGTATATCCGGCGGGATACGGTCAACCAGCCGCTGTAAATTGTCCAGTTCGCTTTTCAGCTTTGCCCGTTCCATCGCATCTTTCATCTTGCCTTTTTCACTGGCTTTTGCCCTTGCTTCCAGCTTTTCATTTTCCGCTAACAGGTCATTGATTGTGACCTTGTATTTTTTCAACTGCCCGGAGAAATTCCCCATCTGTGGGAACCACTTTTTCAGCATGGAGAGGGCTTCCTCTTTTTTCTTTCCGGCATTCAGCGGGTTAATGCCGTCCAGCGTGGCTTCAATGGCTCTTGCCTGTTTGGATAGATTGACCGCCTGCTTGAACAGACGGGTGGGGATATGCTTCCTGCCTGTCTTGCTGGCACTTTCCCCACGCTCCAAGTCGGGATATTTCTCCACCATATAGGCGTGAAAATCGTCCTGCCATTTTGAGAGATTGGCTCTGTTGCCGATAATCTCCTTAGCGCACAGGCGGTTGTCCTCTGTCAGAGGGACAAAGACCAAATGCAGGTGGGGTGTTTTCTCGTCCATGTGTACCACTGCCGATACGATATTTTCCCGGCCTACCCGCCCGATTAAGAAATCAGCCGCCCTATGGAAAAATTCCTGTATCTCCTTTGGGGGCTTCTTCTTGAAAAACTCCGGGCTGGCGGTAATCAGCGTATCCACAAACCGGGTACTATCCTTACGGGTGCGGCAGCCAGCTTGTTCAATACGGTTCTGTATAAAGTGGTAGTACCTGCTCTCCGGCTTAACAATGTGGAAGTTGTATTTGCTCCGGCTGGTGTCAATGTCGGGATTGCTGGCGTACTGTTCCTTTTGCCGTTCGTGATGGGCTTCCAGCGGCCTTGCCGGGTTGCCCTTGTGTTTCTCAAACCGCAAGATTGCGTGTTGTGCCATTCTGCTCCTTTCCTCGTTCCATTCTTTTCCAGCGGGTTTTCCACAGGGAAAATCCCGCCGAAACTATCTCTGATAGGATTGGAATGGAATAGATATAAATAAAATCGTTTTAATCTCTGTATTTCTATATACCGTCCGGTTTTCGTACTTCAAGAGGATTGATTATCGTACTCTATGAGTGCGGTTTTCAGTCCTCCGGCGTTCCATAACCGGATTTCTTGAAGTCGGTGTTTGAAACCGCTTCATAGGATTTTGGATAAATGCGGTTGGGTTTTCCACAGCCCTGCTTCTGGATTTCCACCAGTCCGGCATATTGTAGCTCCCGCAGGGTATTGACCGCTTTCTGCCGCCCGCAGTGGAGCAGCTCCACTACCTCGTTAATGGGATAGTAGAGGTAAATCCGCCCGTATTCATCTGCCCAGCCGTTTTTTCGGGATAGGTCTGTCCGGCGCAGGATAAAGGCGTACAGAACCTTTGCTTCGTTGGACAGGGGTGTGAATGTGGGGGGCTTCAAAAAGGAAATTGGGAAGCCGGGTAAAGCTGACCGCCTTTTCCGGCTGATGGATATAAATGGTGTTTGCCATATCGTGTTTTGTGGACGGTTAGAAGCCTGTTTCCGGGGGCAGACGGTAGTTTCTATTGCCTGCCCCTGTTCTGTGCTTGCAAAGCCTTGAAAATCAAGGACTTTTCAGCCCCTAACTGTCCACAGTAGACCTCCTTTTCCGTTCACTTTCTGTTTTCTGCCGCCTGTGAACTCTGGCGGCGCAGTCGGGGCAGTACTTTGCCCGGTTGGATTTAGGGACGAACACACCGCCGCAGACCGCACAGCGTTTCAAGTCCTTATCCCGGAAAATCTCCGCTTCCAGCGTCTTGTCCAGCGGCAAAACCGCCCAGCGGAACCACTTACAGCAGACCGAGAAAGAAACCGTCTGCGGACAGGTGCAGGTGTCCCCATCGTCAAGGAACATACAGTTCCCGTCCTCATAACAGCAGCACTCCCGGCGGATCAGGGCGTTTGCCTGTTTCCGCTGCGCTGGGGTCATGCGGTAAAGGGAACCGTCCGGCCTGCGTTCCAGCGGTGGCAAGTCTTTATAGGGGTTATCTCTCATGCGTTCCCTCCATTTTTCGCTTTTGCCGTTCGCCCCGAAAAGGCTTCCTGCCCCATTCCTGCGGCGTGTTCCGGCGTTGGCACGCTCCCCGCAGCTTCTGGACACTTGTCCCGAAGTGACCTCTGGACAAAGTGTCCAGAAGTCCGTCTCCTTGCGGTGCTTCCCCGGCCGGGGTATTTCTTTTCGGACGGTCATTCGGTTTTCAAGGTGCTGTCCATCGATGAACTACCCTAAGTCTACACCTAAATGACCGTTCGTCCCGTATATCCAAGAGGTAGGAAATCCGCCAAAAAAACTGCCTATTTCCACGCTCTCGGAATTGTGGTAGAATGAAAAAGAGAAATGTAGCAGGAGGTGGAAATGAAATGTATAACCTAAATTGGTCAAGAAGTGACCTCACCCGGCAAAAGCTGGGGACGTTCTGTGAATACTACGCAAAAATGTCATTAGCCTCTTATGGAGTGAGCATTTATACTTCCGAGGTTGATGACCATGGAATAGATTTTATTGCAGAAAGCAAGAGAGGATTTTTGAAGTTTCAAGTTAAAGCCATTCGCAAAGGAACAGGCTATGTTTTTATGCGGGAGGAATATTTTGATATTTCAGACCAATCACTTTACTTGTTCTTGCTTTTGCTAAATGATGGCGAACACCCCATAGAATATTTAATTCCTGCGACCACATGGGATAACGACAGTAGTAATACTTTTGTTTACCATTCATACGAGGGTAAAAAGTCGAAACCAGAATATGGCCTAAATATTTCTGCCAAGAACATTCCGCAGCTCGAAAGATTTAAGTTAGAAAATATGATAACGGCAATATAATGAGGAACAAAATATGGCTTTAACCATTCAAGAGCGCCTAAAAGACCTGCGTGTAGAGCGTGGGCTGACGCTGGAACAGCTTGCGGAGCAGACCCACCTCTCCAAGTCTGCGCTGGGCAGTTATGAAGCGGAGGATTTTAAGGACATCAGCCACTATGCCCTTATCAAGCTGGCGAAGTTTTACAGCGTGACCGCCGATTACCTGCTGGGGCTGTCCGAAACAAAAAATCACCCAAACGCCGATCTTGCAGACCTGCGTGTGAGTGATGATATGATTGAACTGTTGAAAAGCGGGCTGGTGGATAATTTCCTCTTGTGTGAACTGGCGGTACACCCGGATTTCCCCCGGCTCATGGCTGACCTTGAAATCTATGTGAACGGAACGGCAGTCAAGCAGGTACAGAGCGCAAATGCCATTGTGGATATTATGAGCGCAACCATTATGAAGCAGCACAATCCCGGCTTGTCCGACCCGCAGCTAAGGCAGCTTATCGCCGCCCATATTGACGATGACAGCTTTTGCCGCTATGTAATACAGCAGGACATAAACGGCATAGCCCTTGACCTGCGGGAAGCCCATAAGGACGATTTTTTCAGCGTCCCGGAGGACAATCCTCTGGAAGATTTTTTGCAAGCCGCAGAAGCAGCGTCCACTCCGGGCAGCGACCCGGAACAGGCGGCGATGGCGTTTATCTGTAAACGGCTCAAGCTGAACTATGGGAAGCTGTCGGAGGAAGAAAGAAAGTGGCTGAAAAGGATTGCGCAGAAGTCGGACTTGCTGAAAAACCCAAAACCGCAGCGGGGGAGAAAGTAAAGGGATAAATCGGGATTTGGCAAAGGCGTGTATATGAAAAAGTAACTTCCAGTTTGCAAGAGAAAGGTATGGTGAGCGAATGAGAATATTATACGAACTTTCATGGTTATGGGAGACGCTGGTTATTGCGCTTGCGGTTGCGGCTGTTTGCGTGGTTTGCGCCATGCTAATCTGTAAGGCAGTAAAGAAGAACCTCAGCAAAAAAACGGCGGCAGTTATCGGCGCAGCAGCGTTTGCGGGCGCTGTTTTGGCAGTCATTGTGATTGCCCGGACTCCGATGCCGCTTTGATTAAACGGGATGCTTGATTGCCTGTGCATAAGTACAACTTCAAGTTTATCGGGGAAATAGCAAAGCCCTAAAACGGCTTCCCGCCCATTTCAATTTTGAGAGAAAAATCCGTCTGTTTTTTCGTGAGTGTGTCCACAAGTTCGGGACATTTTGTCCCGAAGTCCGGCGTGGGACGAGGAACGGGGGCTTTCATATACGCCCTGTCTGCTGATAAAACCAGTCCTGCGTTTGCGGCTCCACGCCACGCAATCACAGCCCTGCTTTCCTGCCGCTTCAAATGCCCTTGCCCTCTCCGGCGGCAACGGCATTTTCACGGCAACGCCGACAGAGCGTATAACACACTACACTTTGCGAGCAAAGTCGTGTGCCAAGGGGCAAGCCCCTTTGGAAACCCCTGACAACAAAACAGGCTGAATATCCCGCACTTTCCCGGTGCTTGATACTCAGCCTTTATTTGTTGTCAGCAGCCCCCGTTTCGTGGTCTGCGTGTAGTTCCTTGTAAACTGACCTAAGGTGCTGACTGAGTACCGCAAGGGCGACCGCAAGATGGCCGCGTTCGTCTCCGCCCGCGCCGGCGATATCCCCATGGATCGCCGCGGCTACGAGATCCACGAGTATCAGCCCGCTTTCATCGCTCCGTCCCGCCTGCTGACGCTGGACGAGCTGCGCAAGCGCGGCTTCGGCGAGGCCATCTACGCCAACAGCACCCCCGCCCAGCGCGCGGCCCGTCTGCAGCTGGGTGACCTGACCGACATGGACCGCCGCATCGTGCGCCGCGAGGAGTGGATGTGCGCGCAGACCATGATCAACAACGCCTGCACCATGCAGACCTACATCGACGACAAGACCGAGGGTGAGAAGCTGTATGTCAAGTTCTTCGATGACGCCAGCGACCACACCTATACCGTGGCCACCAAGTGGAACGCCACGGGCGGCGACTTCTTCGGCGATGTGAAGGCCATGTGCCGCAAGCTGTCCAAGCGCGGCCTGCGCGCGGTTGACCTGGTGCTCGGCTCTGACGCAGCCGACGCGATCCTCGACATGGAGAAGGTGCAGAAGCTGCTCGACCGCAACAGCGGCATCATCATCGGTACCATCGACCAGGAACTCAGCCGCTACGATGGCGTGGTCTATATGGGTACGCTGAACTTCGGCGGCTTCAAGCTGAACCTGATCTCCGTAGACGAAACCTACATCGACGGCAGCGGCGCGGAGCAGAAGTATTTCCCCGCCACCTCCGCCATGGTCACCGCCCCCGGCTGCGGCCATCTGATGTATGGCCAGATCACCCAGATCGACTACGGCTCCACCGAGTTCGCGTCCCATGCGGCGACCCGCGTTCCGAAGTTCTCTCTGAACCAGGAGGCGGACATCCGCAAGCTGCGTCTGGGCGCGCGTCCGCTGGCTGCTCCTCACAACTACTGCCCGTACATCTACGCGGCCGAAGTTGTGTCCTGACCCGGCGCGGAAAGGAGACTGCTATGACGAAAATTGAGATCATCTGCGGCACATACGGCTACAGGCCGGATGGCTCGAAGCACCCCATTCCCATCGACCGCGGCGGTATCTGCGAGGTCTCCGAAGAGGAGGCTCAGCGCCTTTTTGCCCTGTGTGTCGCCCGCCCCGCCGAGGAAACGCCCTCTCCCGCTGTTGCAACGCCCCCTGCGGGTGAGGACGGCAGCGGGGCTGGCGCTGACCCATCTAACAGCGGCGAGGGCGCAGAGGGCACGGAAAGCGCCCATCTTGACCCCGAGCAGCTCAAAACGCTGACCAACGCCAAGCTCACGGAGCTGGCCAAGGAGATGGGTATCGACACCGCTAAGCTCAAGACCAAGGCGCAGCTGATCGCCGCCATTACGGATGTTCCGCTGGAGGACGCGATCGCCGAGGACGACGACGGCGTGGACGACGGCGAAGCGCCCCCTGTGCTGACGCCGGAGGCGCCTGTGGTATGAGCGGCTTCAAGGATATGGTCGCCCGCGACAACTTCGGCGTGTTCCTCAACTGCGACGAGTTCGCGGAAAAGCGCACCGTCAAGTATGACGGGGCGACCTACGAGGATATTCCCATCGTCCTCTCCGGTCTGAAGGAGAAGGACCGCCGCCAGCTGATGAGTGACCATGCCCAGGGGCTTTACATCGTTTCCTCCGTTCTCCACTGCGCCCTGTCCGATCTCGGCGGGGTGCAGCCGGAGCGGGGGCAGCGTATCAGGATCAACGACCAGGAGGGCGGCGGAGGCTTCTTCCGAGAGTTCTATGTCGCGTCCTCGGTCTGTGAGATGGGTATGCTGCGCGTGGAATTGGAGGCGGTGGACGAATGAGCTTTATCCGCGTCAACGAGGTCGGCGACGACAGCCTGGAGCGCGTGAACAAGCTGCTGCACAATATCCCCGGCGGCGTTTACAAAGCGGCGTTCTCCGCGTTGAGGCGCGCCGGAGATACAGCCAAGACCCGCGCCGGACAGTTCGCCGCCGCCGAGTACACCATCAACAAGGGTGAATTCATGCGGAGAGTTCACTCCAAGACCCACATCACAGGCGGTGCGGGAGGCGTGATGGGTATGAGCATCAGTTTCTCCGGCACCGTGCTCCCGCTGCTGACCTTCAACACCACATACAGCCGGGACGGCACCGTGCAGACACAGGTAAAGCGCAACGGCGGAGCTGCGACGCTTCAACACGCATTCGTGGCCCGCATTTTCGGCCCGACTGCCGTTTTCGAGCGCGTCGGCTCTCCGCGCTTTCCTGTGGAGCAGAAGTTTGGTCCGTCTACCGGACACATGATGCGGAACGAAGAAGTCATCGAGAAGATGGACGAAACGATCCGCGACACCTACGAAAAGCGCGTTGAGCATGAAATCCTGCGCGTGCTGAACGGATGGGGAGGCTGATTTATGACAAGAACCATTCTGCTGAAACGCCTGCGGGCCTTTACCGAGGAGGTCACCGCCGACCTGATCATGCCGACCCGTTTGCAGAAGGGCGACACGGAGCAGATCTTCCGCCCTGCAAAGGTCTACCTGATGCGCCTGCCGGACGGCACTTCTGCCACAAAGAAGGCTCCCTATGTGCTGCACCAGGTCATTACCGGCATGGATCAACAGCCGCAAGGACAGCGTGTGACCTCCAGAGCCAAGGTCCGGTCTATCTGCTGTGTCTATAACGATGACGAGCAGGAGGGCGGGCTGATGCTGCTGAATCTCATGGAACGGCTGCGCATTGCGATGCTCAGGCAGGTCGTGATCGGGGGGCAGTTTACCCTTGACTTGGAGGCGGGGCTTGAAACGCTGGTCTATCCCGATGACACCGCCCCCTATTTCGTGGGGGAAATGATCTCCACATGGAAGCTTCCCCCTGTGGAAAGAGAGGTTAACCTATGAGCGAAAAAATCATCGACACGGCGGCTCAGACCGCCGCACCAAAGACGGCAAAGAAAAAGCCTGCCGCGCCGAAGAAGGTCGCCGACACCGGCGGCTTCTGCGTCTATCTCGGTCCGACCATGATGGGCGTGATCCAGCGCGGTACCATCTATCGCGGCGGCCGGAAGGAAGTCCTTGACTCCCTTGCCCCGGTGATCGAGCAGCACCCGCTGATCGCGTCGCTGGTGGTGAGCGACGAAACGCTCCCCGCCGACCGCATCAAAGTCAAAACGCCTGGGAACCTGCTGTATGTGAATTATCACAAGCTGGCCAAGGGCATGAAGTAAGGAGGAAATTTCAATGAACCACGGCGTATATGTCTCTCAGCAGGCTACCAGCGTCAGCACCCCTGTCGTGGCGGAGTCCGGCGTCCCCTTCGTGGTCGGTCTGGCTCCTGTTCAGGCGGCGGATAAGCCTGCTGCCCCCGGCACCCCTGTTCTCTGCACCAGCTGGTCTGAGGCGGTGGAGAAGCTGGGCTACTCCGACGACTGGGCAACCTACACGCTCTGCGAATTCATGTATTCGCACTTCAAGCTGTTCGCCTGCCAGCCTGTCATTTTCTGCAATGTTCTGGATATCGCCACCGCAAAGGAGGCGTCTGCCGCGGCTGATGTTGCGGTGACGGAGCACAAGGTAAAGCTTCCCATCGCGGCCATCAACGATTCCGCTCTGGTCATCAAGCCTGCCGGCGGTACCGGCTCTGCCTATGTGTCCGGCACCGACTATAACGCCTATTACAGCGGCGAGCATCTGGTGGTGGAGCTACTGTCTACCGGCAGCGCCTATGACGCCGAGCAGGTAAACATCGCCTACAACAAGGTCAAGGCATCCACCGTCACCGCATCTGACATCGCCTCCGCGATGGAGAATGTGGAGCTGTGCCTGACCCTGCTGGGCATCGTCCCCGATCTGCTGTGCGCCCCCGGCTATTCTCAGCAGTCTACCGTGGCCGCTGCGATGACCGCCAAGGCAGGCAACATCAACGGCCTGTTCCGCGCCAAGGCGCTGATCGACATTGACTGCGGCGCTTCCGGCGCGCGTGCCTATTCCGATGTTCTCACCAAGAAGAACGCCGCCAACATCGCTGACGAGGACGAGATCGCCTTCTGGCCGATGGCGAAGCTGGGCGATTATAAGTTCCACCTGTCTACCCAGATGGCGGGGCTGATGGCGCAGATCGACACCGGCAACGGCGGCTGCCCCTACGAGTCTCCCTCCAATAAGGGGCTGCAGTGCGACGGCCTCTGCCTGGAGGACGGCACCGAGGTCAACCTGACGCTTGCGCAGGCCAACTACCTCAACGGCATCGGCGTGGATACTGCGCTGAACTTCATGAGCGGCTGGGTGGCGTGGGGCAACTACACCGCCTGCTATCCCTCCAACACCGATGTCAAGGATTACTTTATCCCGGTCAGCCGTATGTTCGGCTGGGTCGGCAACTCCCTCGTCAAGACCTTCTGGAGCAAGCTGGACAAGCCTATGACCCGCCGCCTGATCGACACCGTTCTCGATTCCGCCAACATCTGGCTCAACGGTCTGGTGGGTATGGGCTACCTTCTGGGCGCTCGCGTGGAGATGCTGGAGAACGAAAACCCGCTGACCAACCTCATGGCCGGCATCATCAAGCTCCATGTCTACATGACGCCGCCCTCTCCTGCTCAGGAGATCGACTTCGTGCTGGAGTATGACGCCAGCTATGTCACCAGCGCCCTGCAGGGCTAAAAGGAGGTTTGAATCATGGATCAGAGCATTATCAACTTCAAGGTCTACGAGGACTCTGTTGAATATGTCGGTATGGCACAGGCGACCCTGCCTGACCTGACCGCGCTGACGCAGTCCATCTCTGGCGCCGGCATCGCAGGCAATGTGGAGTCGGTCATTCTCGGCCACTTCGACGCGATGACGCTGGGCCTTAACTTCCGCACCGTCACCGATCAGAGCGTGAAGCTCTCCGAGCCTCGCCGTCACACCATCGACCTGCGCGTTGCGCAGCAGGACGAAGATGTCGTGGCAGGCAAGGTGGTCGTCCGCGCCGTCAAGCACATTCTTGTGGTCATTCCCAAGAGTGACAAGGGCGGCTCCGTCGCCCCCGCCGCGCCCTCCAACGGCTCCGGCGAGTACGCCGTCCGCTACTGGGCGACCTACATTGACGGTAAGAAGGTGCGTGAGGTCGACCAGCTCAACTTCATCTGCTATGTCAACGGCACCGACTACCTGGCCGACGTCCGCAAGGCGCTCGGCATGTAAGAGACCTGACAAAAGCCCGGGGCGGAACATCCGCTCCGGGCATCTTTTTGAGATTTGAAAGGAGTTATCACCATGGCTGATATCAACAAGACCGTTGTTCCCGCCGACGCTTTCTCCACCGTCAATCACGACGAGTACGCCGCCGCCGAGGCGCAGGCCAAGGAGAGCGTAGGCAACTATACCCTCAAGCTGAAAAGGCCCTTCACCTTCGAGGGGCAGACCTTTGACGAGCTGAACTTCGACTTTGAGGGGCTGACCGGCGATGACGCCCTTGCCATTGAGGACGAGCTTCAGGCCATCGGCAAGCCCACCATCTCGCCTACCTTCTCCGGCCAGTTCCTGGTGCGCATGGCGGCGCGAGCCTGCACCAACACCATCATTGACGCCAGCGGCCGTCCCCGCCGTATCGGCGACGACGCCCTGCGCGCCCTGCCCATCTTCGAGTTCAACCGCGTCAGAGGCAAGGCCCGCTCTTTTTTGCTGGCATCGGAGCTGTAACCGGCGACGGCGGCGTCTGGCTCCGCAGGCAATGTCTTACGATGGCGAAAAACAATCAGACCCCCGTTTCCTACTGGCTGTCGCTGCCCCTGCCGTCCCTGTGCAAGTGGATCAAAGTCAGCAACCAGCTTGTGAAGGAGGCGCGGGAGCGACGCAGGAATAAATAAATCTGAAAGGAGGGCCGTCTATGGCAGGCCGCAAAGAGTATGAGATGCTATTCCAGCTGAACGCGCAGCTTGGAGGCAGTTACAGCAAGACCTTCAAGGCCGCTCAGCAGGAAATTGTGTCCATGCAGAAGGAAATCCAGGCCCTCTCCAAGACACAGGCGGATATTTCCGCATTCCAAAAGCAGCAGGCAGCCGTGGAAGCGACACGGAAGCGGCTGGAAATGCTGCGGCAGCAATATGACAATATCCAGCGGGAGATGGAGGAGACCGGCAACGAGTCCGCCGACATGAAGAACAAGTTGCTGGCAAAGCAGCTTCAGATCGACAAGACCTCCGCCTCGCTGGAGAAGCAGACGGCAAAGCTGAACGAGCTGAGCGGGGCTTTGGAAGAGGCGGGCGTCAATACCGACGACCTCTCCCACAGCTCCGAGCAGCTTGCCGGCAAGATCGACACGCTGAAAAAGAAGCAGGGCGAGGCCGCCGATAAAGCTATGACCTTCGGCGACAAGGCGGGGCAGGCCTTTAATCAGGTACACGAGGCCATCGTGGCCGCAGGCATCGCCGTCGCCCTGAAAGAGATCTACGAATACTTCGCCAGCTGCGCGCAGGCGTCGATGGACTTTGAGAGCGCCATTACCGGCGTCGCCAAGACCACAGACCTCACAGACGAGGAACTGGCGGCAATGTCGGATTCCATCAAGGCGCTGTCCACGGAGATCCCCGCCACCACAGAGGAGATCGCGGCGGTAGCCGAAGCCGCGGGACAGCTCGGCATCCAAAAGGACGCCCTGCTGGACTTCACCGAGATCATGACCATGCTCGGCACTGCCACCAACATGACAGCTGACGAGGCAGCAACCGCCCTTGCGCGCTTCGCCAACATTACCGGCATGGCAACGGACAATTACGGACGGCTCGGCTCTGTCATCGTTGATCTTGGCAACAACTTCGCCACGACGGAATCCGAGATCGTGGCGATGGGTACGCGCCTGGCGTCGGCGGGTAAGCTGGCCGGACTGACCGAGCCGGAGATCATGGCTCTGGCGGCGGCGATGTCCTCTGTCGGCATCGAAGCCGAGGCGGGCGGTACCGCCATGACCCAGACGCTCAACGCCATTGAAAAGGCCGTTGCAAAGGGTGGGGACGACCTCGCGGAGTTCGCCCGTATCGCGGGTATGTCCTCCGAAGAATTTTCTTCTGCGTGGAAGAACGACGCCATGAGCGCCCTGACTTCCTTCATCGGCGGGCTCGGCAAGCTGGACGAGCAGGGCGAGAGCACCGTCCTCGTACTGGAAGACTTGGGTCTGACCGGCATCCGGCAGAGCAATATGCTCAAAGCCCTGGGTCTTGCCGCAGACCAGATGACCGGCGCGGTGAACACTGCAAATACCGCCTGGCAGCAGAATACCGCCCTCACCAACGAGGCCAACAAGCGCTACGCCACCGCGCAGAGCCGGTTGACCATGATGCAGAACGCCTACAACAACCTCAAGGTAGCCATCGGCGACGCCTATACTCCCGCGCTCAGCGAGGCTTACGGCGTCGGCACGAAGGTCCTCAACGAAATCACCAAATTCGTTCAAGCAAATCCTGGGGTCGTTGCCGCTATAACTGGACTGTCTGCTGCGTTGGGAGCTGCCGCAGTTGCGGCGGCAGCTTTTGCGTTGAAAGCGAAGATCGCAGCAGCCGCTGCGGCTTTTCTCACCACCGTAACGCCTGGAGTAAATGTGATTATGGGCGTTGCTGCAGCCGTGGGAGTTGTTACAGCAGGAATTATTGCCCTTGCTTCCTCCGCAGCGAATGACGCCGTACCCAGTGTGAAGGAGCTGACCGAAGCCGCCCGAGGAATGCGGGAGGCGATGGACGAGGCCAAGGCCACCTATGACGATACTGTTACCTCCACCATGGCCGCTGCAGGCGTCGCAGACACCTACATCGGCAAGCTGGAGGAGCTGGAGGCGGCGGGACTCAATACCGACGAGCAGCACAGGCAGTACCACAACACCCTGGCTCTGCTCTGCCAGGTGGTGCCGGAGCTGGCCGATTATATCGACCTCGAAACCGACACCATCAACGGCGGCACCGAAGCACTCCGCGCCAACACCGAGGCGTGGAAGCAGAATGCCATGCAGCAGGCCTATCAGGATCAGCTCACCGAGCTGTACTCCCAGTATTCCGCCGTGCTGATCGAGGCAGAAGAAAACAGCATCGGACTCACCAAGGCGCAGTACAGTCTGGAGGCCGCCCAGCAGAAGCTGTCTGATACCTACGCGCAGATGGATGCGCTATGGGCAGACGCGCAGAAGCAGGCGGATGCCTATTACGACCAGTACGGCTATTACACCGATGCGACCGCTTTTCTCTCGCAGGAATACTACGACCTGCAAAACTCCATCTACGATACCAACAACGAGATATGGGCGGCTGAGAAGTCCATCAAGAATTACAACAAGGCGATGGAGGAGGACGCAGACGCCGTTTCCGATGCTGAGGCGGAGATCGCCCTCGCGGAAGAGGCGGTCAAGAATCTGACCGCCTCCATGAACGAAGGCACTGGCGCGTCCGAGGAGGCTGCTGCACAGGTCAGCGAGTTCCAGGCTGCCATCTCCGGCGTGCAGGAAAAGATCAATGCCCTTGTGGAGTCCTACAACGAGGCGTACAGCGCGGCATACGAAAGCATATCCGGACAGTATCAGCTTTGGGACGAGGCCGCAAAGGTCGTTGCAACCAGCGCAGGCAGCATCAATTCTGCACTGGAGAGCCAGATCACCTACTGGCAGGACTACAACGCCAACCTGCAATCCCTGACTGACCGCAGCGCCGACATCGAGGGGCTGAGCGACATGATCGCCTCCTTTGCTGACGGAAGCTCCGACAGCGTGAACGCGATCGCCGGCATGGCAGGCGCCACCGACGAGCAGCTGGCCACGATGGTAGCCAACTGGAAGACTCTGCAGCAGGAGCAGCAGAACGCGGCAGGGAGCGTAGCCGACCTCAAGACCGACTTCACGGCCGCCATGGACGAGCTGCAGACGGCGCTTGCTGAGGACATTGAAGCGATGGACCTTGGCGACGAGGCCAAGGCAAGCGCGCAGGCCACCATTCAGGGATTTATCGACGGAGCTGTCGGTATGCTGCCCCAGGTGACCGCTGCCTACAACCGCGTCGCCGCCGCAGCCAGAGCCGCACTGTCCGCGTCCGGTACCGGAACGGCCGGCAGCATTCCCGGCTACGCAGTTGGTACGCAGTCCGCCGCACCCGGCTTTGCCCTCGTCGGCGAAAACGGCCCGGAGCTGGTCTACTTCAACGGCGGCGAGCAGGTCATGACCGCCGAGGAGACCGCCGCTATGCGCGAGAGCATGGAGATCCAGGCCATCACCTTCGCCCCGCAGCTGCTGGAGGCACTGCACGCCATCCATGGCGACGGCGCGCTTTCGGCAGAGCCGGGCGCAGGCTCCGGCGCCGGATCGGTGGAGCTGCAGATCGTGTTTCAGATCAACGGCGGCGCATCGCCTGAGACGGTGGAAGCTCTGCGTGAGTACGGAGACGAGTTCGCCGAGCGCGTCCTTGAAGTCATGGAGGAGGCCGGCATCGACACCGCAAGGAGGGCCTACAAATGAGTAAGACCTACACCACCATTCAGGGCGATATGTGGGACAGCATCGCCTTCTCCCAGCTGGGGAGCGAAGCGTACACCGACCGGCTGATGAATCTCAATCCGCAGTATCTCGGGTACTACACCTTTCCGGCCGGGATCGTGCTGAAGCTGCCCGACCCTGCTGAGGATGTCGGCGATGCCCTGCCCCCGTGGAAGCAGGTGGTCGGATGAGCAGCCCGAATCAGGCGCGTCGCGTCACGGCGCAGATATTTTTCCAGGGCGCGGACATCACCGGCAGTATGCGCCCCTATTTCCTGTCGGCCACCTACACCGACAAGGAGGCGGACGGTACCGACGATCTGCAGCTGAAGCTTCAGGACCGCGATGATATATGGCTCAAAAAGTGGCTGGCCGATGCCATCGACGCAGCAGCCTCCGCAGGGAGCCTGTCCGCGTCCTCCAAGGCCAAGACCGATGGTGCGGCAAAGTCCTACAAGGTCACCGCCAAAAGCGGCTTGAATGTCCGCTCTGGCCCCAGCACCAGCTACGGTAAATACGGTGCTCTGGTCTGCGGCGCGGAGCTGCAGGTCGAGGGCATCGAAAACGGCTGGGCGAAGGTCAGCTATAACGGCAAAACCGCCTATGTCAGCGCATCGTACATCAAGGAATCCGGCGGCGGGGGCGGCGATGCTTCTGCCGCCGATCCTGCCTCTGCTTCCGGCGCCGGCTTCAAGATCAGCGCCGTGTTCGTTCGGGAGAACTGGACGGGCGGCGGCAGGGATAAGGTGCTGGACTGCGGACAGTTTGAGCTGGACAGCGTTGATGCTTCCGGCCCGCCGAACACCATCACCATCAAGGCGACGGCTCTTCCGTACAGCGCACAGATCCGCCAGACGGAGAAATCCAAGGCATGGGAGGCCTACACGCTTTCCGGCATCGCAAACGAGATGGCCGCTGCCAACGGAATGACTTGTATGTTCCTCGCCAACAGCGACCCGTCCTATGGCCGCGTGGAGCAGTACAAGCAGAGCGACATCGCCTTTCTCTCCAAGCTGTGCCACGAGGCGGGCATCTCTTTGAAAGCCACCAATAACCTGATCGTACTTTTCGACCAGGAGGATTACGAGAAGAAATCCCCCGTGCTGACCATCGTCCGCGGCAGCGGCAGCTACACCAAGCACAAGCTGAACGCGGGAACGGCCGGAACGCAGTACGCTTCCTGCCGCGTCAGCTACACAGACCCCGGCACAGGAAAGTGCATCGAGGCCACCGTCAAGGTAGAGGACTACAACGACAAGGCCAAGAACAACCAGCAGCTGGAGATCACCGCAAAGGTGGCAAGCGTGGCCGAGGCCAAGACCAAGGCTGAAAAATATCTCCGGCTGCACAACAAGTACGCAAAGACCGCGACCTTTACGCTGCCCGGCAATCCGGATATCGTGGCCGGCGTCACAGCCAAGCTCACTGGCTGGGGTGCGTGGGACGGGAAATACATTGTGGAGCAGGCTGCGCACTCGGTCGGCTCGTCCGGCTATACCACGCAGGTCAAGCTGCGCAAGACATTGGAGGGATATTGATGGACGAACTGCAGAATATCCTTTCGAGGCTCGTTCAGACCGGCACGGTAACGGCCGTCGACAGCGCAAAGCGCAGGGCTCGTGTCAAGTTTAAGGACACAGGCATCATTTCGGACTGGCTCTATGTGCTCCAGCACTACGGAGCGAATTTCTACATAAAGCCGGACGCAAAGCACACGCATGAGATCACGGACACCTTCACCGGCGGCGGCACAGCCAGCGAATTCCCCGACCACGACCACCTGCCCGGCTCGCATCTGACCTACTGGATGCCGAAGGTGAATGACCGCGTCCTCTGCCTATACCTTCCGGTATTCAACGGGGACGGTTTTGTGTTAGGAGGTTTTTGAGCATGGGAATGGTCGGCTGTCTGGGCGACATCGTTTTTACGGTGTCTGACCGCACGATCGAAACGATCAATAATGTCACCTGGTCTGGGTCTGCCCGGTACGCGACCCATCAGCGGCACGGCACACACGCCCTTACGGAGTTCACCGGCCTTGACCCCGACAAGATGACCTTCGACATCGTTCTCTCCGCTTACCTCGGCGTTGATCCTATCGCCGAGGTCGTGAAGCTGTGGAACTATGAGCGCGGCGGCATCGCCGTCCCGCTGGTGATCGGCAACAAGGGCTACGGGAAATATCGCTGGTCCGTGCTTGATCACAAGATGAAGATGAAAACCTATGACGGACGCGGCAACGTCACCAGCGCCACCGTGTCCGTCAGCCTGCAAGAGTATCTGAGGGGGTAAAGCTGCCATGAGCTACAAGGTGACCGCATCTGACATCGGCGCGGTGCAGCTCAATGAGACTGACACCGTCCGCTCTGTCTTGCAGAATATCGCCATTATCCTTTCCACGCGGCAGGGGACCTGTCCGTTGTATCGCGGCTTCGGTCTTCCTCAGAAGTTCGTGGATAAGCCTCTGCCGGTAGCTATGCCTATGATGTATTCCGAGGTCAAAGAGGCAGTGGAAGAATATGAGCCCCGCGCCGAGGTGGTGAATGTGACCTTTGCGGCCGACAGAAACGCCCCGGGCAGGCTGATCCCTACCGTGGAGGTGAACATCATCAATGAGTGAGAGAAATACGGGATATCAGTTTGTTTCTACCGACACCGAAGCGGTGGAATCGCTGCTGATCTCCATCTACGAAAAAATCACCGGCGTCAGCGTGAAGCCCGCCAGCCCCGAAAAGCTGTTTATCCAGTTCGTGGCCGCCGTGGTGATCCAGGAGCGCGGGCTGAACAATTACACAGGCAATCAGAATATCCCAAGCCGCGCGGAAGGGGAAAACCTGGACGCGCTGGCTGAGCTGTTCTATGTCACGCAGCGCCCGGCGGCGCAGGCTGCGGTCTGCACCGAGCGCTTCCATATCTCCGAGGCACAGACCACGGCGATCCTCATTCCTGCCGGTACGCGCGTCACTGACGCCAGCGGTACGCTGACATGGGAGACGGTCGCGGATGCCTATGTGTCCATCGGCGAGACCTATGCCGATGTGCAGATCCGCTGCCAGACTGTTGGTGCGGTCGGCAACGGCTACGCAGTGGGACAGATCAACACCTTCGTTGACCTGTTCGACTACTGTGAGCGCTGCGAAAACCTCACCGCCAGCGATGACGGCGCAGACCAGGCCACTGACGACGAGTTCTATGAGCTGATGCGCGCCAGTCAGGACGCTTACAGCTGCGCCGGGGCCAAGGGCGGGTATATCTACTTTGCCAAGCAGGTCAGCACCAAGATCGCCGACGTGGTGGCGAACAGCCCCAGCGACGGAGCGGTGGACCTCTATGTCCTCATGGACGACGGCACCATCGCTACCACGGAGATCAAGAATGCTGTCCTCACCGCCTGCAACGATGACACGGTGCGGCCGCTGACGGACAAGGTCTCTGTCAAGGACCCGCAGAAGGTGAGCTATAATATCACCTTCACCTACTATGTGCCGAAGGACAGCTCCCTCAGCTCCACAGAGATCAAGGCTGCGGTCGACAAGGCCGTGGCTGAGTTCGTCGCGTGGCAGTGCGGGAAGCTGGGGCGCGACATCAACCCCTCCGTGCTGATCGGAAAGCTCATGCAGACCGGCATCAAGCGCGTGGCGCTGACCAGCCCGGTCTTTACCACGCTGCGGGATGGCTCCGACGACACGACGCCGCAGGTTGCGTCGGTCGGGACCATCACGGCCACGAATGGGGGCTACGAGGATGAATAAGGCGCACGGCATCACGAAGGAAAACCTGCTGGCCTCCTTGCCGGCAGTCCTTGCCAATGACGACAATATGGCAGCGCTTGCCTCTGCTGTTGCCGAGGTGCTGGCTGCCCGCGTAGGCGAGATCGAGCGCGTGTCGATCTACTCACAGATCGACCGGCTCCCGAACGAGCTGCTGGACATTCTGGCGAACGACTTCAAGGTTGACTGGTGGGACGCCAACTACACCCTGGAGGAAAAGCGCCGGACGCTGAAAGACTCATGGAATGTTCACCGCAGGCTCGGCACCAAGGCGGCGGTCGTGCTGGCGATCTCCGCCATCTACCCCGATACGCAGGTCAGCGAATGGTGGGAATACGGCGGCAAGCCGTACCACTTCAAGCTGCTGATCGACGCCACCTATGAGGATGTCGACCCCGTCAGACATCAGCGCGTGATCGACCGCGTTGACTTTTACAAGAATCTGCGCTCGGTGCTGGACGAGGTAGAATACTACGACGCCGGAGGACTGGCAACAGAGTATTTCGGCGCGGCCTGTATCGGCTGCGAGCTGGTCGACAGCGCGGCCGCCATTCGATACTGACACGGAGGTGTTTTACTATGGCAACATGGAACGGCGTCATCACCAACGCCGGCAACAGCCTGCTCAATGAGTGGGTGAATGAAAAGGCCCTGAACTTCGACAGCGCAGCTGCGGGGCAGGGCACCGTCGCGGCGGCGGCAATGATGGCACAGACCGCCCTCGTCAATGAAAAGCAGACCGCGAGCCTGCTGGGCGGCGAGAGAGTATCTTCCGGCATTCGCCTGAAGCTCCGCATCGCTGCGCCGAATACGGCCTATACGTTGAATCAGTTCCGCGTATCTGCCAGCGTGGACGGAGGAGCGTCCGCCATGATCGCCTTGTTCCAGCTGGAGCAGGGCGTTCCCATTCCCAGCAAGACAGAATCGCCGGATTTCGTCTACACCTTTTACGCGCTGATCTCCTGCTCGAATACCGGCACATGGACGGTGACGGTCGACACCAGCGCCTGCGTCACGCAGAGCGATATGTCCGCCGCCATCGCTGAGGCGGTAAAGACCAAGCAGGACAAGATCATGGTCAAGGGTCTGCTGCTGGGCGACGGGAACGGGAATATCTCTGCGGCAGTCGCCGGAAAGGACTACGGTTATCCGCTTGCAACAGGCTCAGGAGCGCCGACAGACACGACCGAGGGTACCGCAGGGCAGCACTACTATGACAGCGCTACGGGCAAGGAATACGTCTGCAGCGGCAAGGACAGCAGCGGCAAGTATCAGTGGAAGCTGTCCGGCGCCAGCGACGCGGCCGATCTGACCTATAACGGTGAATCGCTCGACACCTTCCTTGATGGCGTTTCCAGCGACCTCGACACGCTCTCCAAGGGGCTGGACGGAAGTAAGCCACTCACCGGCAAGACCGATCCGACCTCCAGCACGAAGGGCTCGGTCGGCCAGTCGTATCTGAACACAGACACCATGCAGACCTTCTACTGCACGGCAGCCAACGATCAGACCGGCGTATATACATGGGAAAAGCCCAAGGGCGGCGGCGTGGCTCCACAGCTGGAGGTCTCTGTTGCCACTGGATCGGCTATCACCTGTACGAACGGCGAGACTACGCTGACTGGCACCAGCGTCGGCGGTAAATGCGTTTTTGATCTCCCTGGCTACGGTACATGGTCGCTGTATGCCACGCTGAACGGGCAGACCACCGCCACCGAGACTGTGGTCGTGGATCAGGTCAAGCAGTACGCGGTGACGCTGAGCTACTTCGCGGCTACGCTGACCGTAACGGCGGAATCCGGCGCAGTCGTGACCGCCGCGCTTGGCACGAAGCAGTATACCGGCACCTGCGGCAGCAACGGCAAGTGTGCGCTGACCGTCAACTATGCCGGCACCTATTCCGTGACGGCCACCAAGAGCGGGGTATCCTCGTCCACGGCGTCCGCATCGGTGTCGACCTCCGGCGGCAGTTACACCGCAACGGTGAAGTTCTGCACCCTCACCGTCACCATCGACAGCGGCTCTGCGGTCAAGGCGGTCAACGGCTCCACCATACTCACGGCCACCAGCAGCGGAACGGCAAAGTTCTACCTGCCGAACACCGGCACGTGGAGCGTCACCGCCACCAAGAACGGCGAGACGGCCACCGGCAGCGTAGCTTGCAGCTCCTACACCGGCTATACGCTGGAGCTGTCCTATGTCAAGGTCTTCGGCGTTTGCTGGAATTACAATGCGCAGTCGACGGCTCTGACGCGGCTGAAGAAGGCCACCGATCCGAACGGACTGGTCAATGTCGACATCACCACGAATCCCGCGCCTGCGGTCGGTACCGGCGCCGGCAGCTCTCCCTTCGACAACTATCTCCCGTGGAGCGGCATGGACGAGTACAACATCATCAACAATGCCGTAAGCTACAAGAAGGGGCAGAGCGGCTTCTCTCGAAGCAGCTACGATACCGTTGTCTTTATCCCCGAGTATTACTTCCGTATTATCGACGATGCCGCCAACAAGAAACGGTACTTCTACATCGCGGATAAGGCCAAGAGCGGCTTCACCAAGCACCCCGGCTCCGGCAAGTATGTCGGCCGCTACAACACGATCTCCGGCCATTATTCCAAGACCGGCGCTGCGCCGCTGGTCAACCTGACCCGCGCATCGGCTCGTTCCGGTGCCAGAGGAAAGGGTAGTAAGTGGAGCGAGTATGACTTCGCGTCTTGGTGCGCGGTCTGGCTGCTCTATTTGGTGGAGTTTTCCGACTGGGACAGCCAGAGCAAAATCGGGCGTGGCTATGTCGACGGCAACAGCTCTGCCATTTCTTCCGGCGGCACGGACAGCATGACTTACCATACCGGACGCGCAGCTGGGACGAACGGAAAGACCGCCGTCCAGTACCGGCACATCGAGAATCCCTACGGCAATGTCTTCGAGTTTATCGACGGGATCAACTTCTCCGACGGAACGGTATATGTCTGCCTGAACCCTGCGAGCTATGCAGATGACACCGCGGCCAACTATACGAACATCGGCTCCAAGATACAGAGCGATGGGTACATCACGGCCATCGGCGTAGCGGCTGCCATGCCCTGGGCGTTCTATCCTACGGCGGTCGGCGGCAGCGAGACGACCTACGTTCCGGACTACGCCTACTACTACTCTGGCTGGCGTGTCCTCTTTGTGGGTGGCTACTGGAGCCTTGGCGGCTATGCCGGCCTTTTCTGCTTCAACGCGAACTACGCCTCGTCGAGCACGAACTCGTACGTCGGCGCGCGACTCCTTTTCCACCCCTAATGGGGGACCGGGGGCCGCCGCCCCCGGAGCTTTCCCGCCTGCACCCGCTGGCGGCCTGAGCGCACGCCCAAAAGCGGAATGGGGTACGGGGCGCA
>NZ_JANFZX010000169.1:0-243 GCF_024461615.1 Anaerotruncus sp. DFI.9.16 | reverse complement strand
AAAAGTCGTTATGAATTAGCCGCTTCGGTATGTCGCGGAAAAGTATGGCTCGACAATACAGCCCTGGCAGCCATTAGCCGAATGTACCGGAAACGAATAGAAAATGCAACCTCTAAACTGGAAGCGACCGTCGAACAAGGACGCTACGCTTCATTCAGAATCGATCAGGCACTCGATCACCCTAAAGCCTCCCGTCTTGTTTTACAACAAATGATTGCTTCATTGGAAGAGGTCATCGGTCAA
>NZ_JANFZX010000168.1:0-243 GCF_024461615.1 Anaerotruncus sp. DFI.9.16 | reverse complement strand
CTCGGCCTCATCCATACGTTTCTGTTGTATCAAGGCCCGGAGCTCTATCTTTTGCAAAGCCACTTTGTCCCGTCCTTGATCGCGCAACAAAGCGGTTATCTGATCCAGCAATTTATAATTATTCGTGCGGCAATAACATTCGGCCAAGGCAAGCAAAACACGTTCATCCGCTCGCTTGGCCCGTACCACCTTCTCGTAAGGCTCGATCGCCTTGGAATAACTCCGGTTCCGTCTCAGAATATC
>NZ_JANFZX010000167.1:0-251 GCF_024461615.1 Anaerotruncus sp. DFI.9.16 | reverse complement strand
CCAAGAGTTCTGGTCAGCAAGGGAATCTGCTCGTTGTTCATTTTTGAAGGCGCTGAATTGCCGGAAGGAATTCCGGCAAAAGTGCTTTCATGCGTCAATACGGGGGTGTAGCTCAGCTGGGAGAGCACCTGCCTTGCACGCAGGGGGTCAGGAGTTCGATCCTCCTCATCTCCACCAACGGAACCCGAAAGGGTTCTGAAACGCACCTTGAAAATTGAACAATGGAAACAAATATCTGCAAGCTAAGTAAA
>NZ_JANFZX010000166.1:0-255 GCF_024461615.1 Anaerotruncus sp. DFI.9.16 | reverse complement strand
ACGCGCGACGGCCGCTCGCGGGCGCTCCGCCCCGCGACCCCGGCTTGAGTCCGCTACGCGGACCCGGCCCCATGGGCCGGAACTCTAAGCGGTATCTCCGGGAGTACCTTGCCAGTACCCGCAAACTGCCGCCGCTCCCCAGGGGTACACCAGCTGAGGGCTCAATTCAGGTTGCGGGCGCTCCCAACGACCGAAGCCGCATGGCTCGCATAACCCACGGCGGAAAACAACGCCCGTTCCGGGCGTTCGCGCGCT
>NZ_JANFZX010000165.1:0-255 GCF_024461615.1 Anaerotruncus sp. DFI.9.16 | reverse complement strand
CCTTTGAACGCGCGTCGCCGCGCAGCGGCGCTCCGGCGAAGCCGGGCAGCGCGTTCTAGCCGGTTCCCGCCCCGGCAGCGGTCCTGGATTTGCCGCGCTGCGCCCGGCGGGGCTTTTTCTTAGATGTTCCGCCCGGGGGACGGAAGGCTTTTTTCGCGCCCCTCCGGGGCGCTTCAGATGTGCCGCCTTTGGCGGCAGGAATCGCCGGGTCCCGCCCCGGCAGGCGGGCCGACTTCTTGCGCGCCCAAGAAGTCG
>NZ_JANFZX010000164.1:0-255 GCF_024461615.1 Anaerotruncus sp. DFI.9.16 | reverse complement strand
CATTTTGCCCCTGCGGGAATCTTGTTGGGGAGTGCCTTCCCCAAACCCTGCTTATACGGCTTGCGCCGCTGAAAAACCCCTCAAAATATTTTTTCGGATTTTTCAAAAACAGTTCCGCTTCACACCCTGTTTTTCTCCTATTAGTGAGAGGACACCACGCATAGAAAGGAGGTCTGCCGACCATGAAAAGATACAACACACCGCACCGCAGCCGGGTAGTCAAGACACGCATGACCGAGGAAGAATACGCCGAGT
>NZ_JANFZX010000163.1:0-258 GCF_024461615.1 Anaerotruncus sp. DFI.9.16 | reverse complement strand
AGGGGGACAAAACTGTTATATTGAGCAGTGAAGTCGGCAAGGGGGAGCTTTACAGCTCTCTCTTGTTTTATATTATGGTTGAATTAGCACAGGAACAAACACCCTATATTTTGTCAGACTTGCCAATTCAAAAAATAACTTCTATCTGGCATTAGTAAGGGTATTTACAAATAGAATGTATGAGTAAATATCCAGATTAGAAGTTATAACCAATTCAATTTATTTACTCCATTATATACCTGAAATACCCACATTCAG
>NZ_JANFZX010000162.1:0-258 GCF_024461615.1 Anaerotruncus sp. DFI.9.16 | reverse complement strand
GCGCCCAAGAAGTCGGCGGAAGAAGGGCGCTCAAGGGGGGCTCACTTGAAGAAGGTGGGGGCGCAAAGCTCGCCCCCCTTGAGAATCCCCCCACCGCTCACGTCCAGCCAGCCGCGAGTAGAAGGCTGGTACCGCTACACCCAACAATCCAGCTATCGGAAGACTCGCAGTGACACCCGGCGGAAAACAACGCCCGTTCCGGACGTTCGCGCGCTCTGCGCGCGTGCGCGGCGAAGCTGCGCAGTTTTCCGCCTCCCC
>NZ_JANFZX010000161.1:0-259 GCF_024461615.1 Anaerotruncus sp. DFI.9.16 | reverse complement strand
TCTCCCCCGGGTACCGGAACAATACCATCTGACTCCGCAATCCATCCAATGGACCCTCTCGGGAGGAGAAGCTTCCAACTATCCGGGGCGTTGCCTGGCGATCGACGAAATCCATAATGTCATCGATATCCTCGAAAAACTGGAAAACGACGAACTGACAGATATCGACTTTCTGGAACTGAGGGCATGCGACCATTCCTGTGCCGGAGGGGCACTGGCGATCAACAACCGTTTTCTCACCATCGAAAGATTACAGAAA
>NZ_JANFZX010000160.1:0-265 GCF_024461615.1 Anaerotruncus sp. DFI.9.16 | reverse complement strand
AGGGGACTTCCGCCAGTCCCCTTGAGAAACCCCCGGGAGTACCTTGCCATAACCCACGGACTGCCGTCACTCCCCACGGGTACACAAGCTGAAGGCTCAATTCAGGTTACGGGCGCACCCAACGACCGAGGCCGGATGGCTCGCCGGGGACATACAGCGGAAAACAACGCCCGTTTCGGGCGTTCGCGCGCTTTGCGTGCGTGCGCGCGGCGAAGCCGCGCAGTTTTCCGCCTCCCCGTGGGCGCTGCGCGCCACGCAAAAGCGG
>NZ_JANFZX010000016.1:0-54259 GCF_024461615.1 Anaerotruncus sp. DFI.9.16 | reverse complement strand
CATTTCCAAGCTGCCGAGCTATAAAGCCCTGCAAGCAGAGATTGAAACCCTTATCAAAGAGAAAAACAGCGGCTACAACGATTACCGGGCAAAACGGGAGGAATACCACCGCTTACAGACGGTCAAGGGCAATATCGACCAGATTTTACGCCGGAGCGAGCCGCAGCGCAGAAAGGAGCAGAGCCATGAACGGTAATATCCCCCGCATGGACTACCGCCAGTACCGGGCAGCCCGCCGCCTTGTGCATGAGTGCTGCAACTATGACAGCGGGAACTGCCTGCTGCTGGAGGACGGCGAGCCTTGCGTGTGTGTGCAGAGTATCAGCTATTCGCTGCTCTGCCGCTGGTTTACTGCCGCTGTCCTGCCCCTTGATGAAGCACTGGAAGCCGCCCTCTTGCGCCGGGGAAGCCGGAAACGCTGCGCTGTCTGCAGGGCGTTCTTTTCCCCCAAATCCAACCGGGGGAAATACTGCCCGGACTGCGCCGGACGCATGAAGCGGATAAACGCCGCCAAACGGAAGCGGAAACAAAGGGAGAAATGTCACGCTTTAGGGCATTTCAAACCCGCATAAATCAAGGCTTTTTGGGAGGGTGTCAAAGGGTGCGTGATACATTTATCCTTTTCCCTTAAAAACGCCCTCTAAAAGCGTAACAGAACCCACAGACAGACACCACAAGGAGGTGAACCCTATCGCTGATTATATGACCGCAGAAACGGAGCTGCCCGCTTACCTGCCTTACCCCCGTTTCCTGCTGAAAATGGACATATCCCACACCGCCAAGCTGCTGTATGCGCTGCTGTTAGACCGTTCCACCCTTTCGCAGAAGAACGGCTGGCAGGACAGCGAGGGACGGACATACATTGTCTACCCCATAGCAGAGATAGCGGAAATGCTGGATAAAGGCTGCACCACCATAAAGGGCGCACTGAACGAACTGGACGCTGCCGGGCTGCTGGAACGCAGACGGACGGGCTTTTCTGCCGCCAACCGTCTGTATGTGAAAGTGCCGCCTATCCCAGTAGTACAGTTTTCCGACCAACTGACGGACAAAAAACCGACCCTCATAAGGGCGGGAAACCGACCAACTGACAGCCGGAAAACTGACCCTATGACGGTCGGAAAACCGTCCCCTAACCAAACTAATATAAACAACCTAATAGAGAGCCAAACAAAAGGAGCGAGTGAGGGGCAGCCCCCCGCCGCTTATGGCAGATATAAAAACGTATTCCTTTCTGACGCAGAACTTATGGAGCTGGAACAGGACTTCCCCGGCAAGTGGGAGTATTACCTTGACCGCCTTTCCTGCCATATCGCTTCCACTGGGAAGCAGTACCAGAGCCATGCAGCCACCATTTACAAGTGGGCGCAGGAGGACGCTGCCAAAGAGAAGCCAAAGAAAGGCATACCGGACTATTCATTCAAGGAGGGAGAAAGCCTATGACCGATACAATCCACAACACCATACTGCCTATGACCGACACCACAGCCGAGCCGGAGGATTACACCGGGGAGGACGGGCTTTTATACTGCGGCAAATGCCGGAAACCCAAAGAAGCCTATTTCCCGGAGGGCAAGACCTTTTTCGGGCGTGACCGCCACCCGTCAGAGTGCGACTGCCAGCGGGCAGCCCGTAAGGAACGGGAAGCCGCCGAGAAGCAGCGCAGCCACCTTGAAACGGTGGAACGGCTGAAACGGCAGGGCTTTACAGACAAGACCATGCAGGACTGGACATTTGCCAACGATAACGGAAGCTGCCCGCAGATGAAGAACGCCGCCGGATATGTGGAACGCTGGGAACAGATAAAGGACGGGAACTACGGGCTGCTCTTGTGGGGCAGGGTAGGCACTGGAAAAAGCTATTTTGCCGGGTGTATTGCAAACGCCCTCATGGAGCAGGAAGTCCCGGTGTGCATGACAAACTTTGCAACGATACTCAATGACCTTGCCGCCAGCTTTGCGGGCAGGAACGAATATATTTCCCGCCTTTGCAGCTTCCCCCTGCTCATCATTGACGATTTTGGAATGGAGCGTGGCACAGAATACGGTCTGGAACAGGTCTACAATGTGATTGACAGCCGCTACCGGAGCAGGAAGCCGCTGATTGTGACGACCAACCTCACGCTGGAGGAATTGCAGCACCCGGAGGACACCGCCCACGCCCGCATTTATGACCGCCTGCTTGAAATGTGTTCCCCTCTCTGCTTTACCGGGGAGAATTTGAGGAAAGCCGCCGCACAGGGGAAAATGGAACAGCTGAAACAGCTGCTTGCCGGAAAGGAGATTTGCCTATGACCGACACCCAGAGAAACAAACGCCCTGCCCGCCGCCCGGACTGCGTGACCGAAACGAGGATAGGCAACACAATCCTTGTGGTGTCCGGCTTTTTCAAGGAGGGGGCGACCGACACCGCCGCTGACAAGATGATGAAAGTGCTGGAAGCAGAAGCCGCCGCCGGATATCTGACCTGTGAGAAGCCTGATTGAAAAACCATCATTTTTACTGACCATAAAGAAGCAGATTTGACGCTTTTGCCGCTATACAGACAGCCGCCCCATGTGGTACAATCAAGGTACGGAATAGTGGGGCTGGCTGTCGGAAACGGAGGATTTTATGTTAAGACAGACCAACCAACAACCAATTACCGCCCTTTACCCAAGACTATCCCATGAGGACGAGCTGCAAGGCGAGAGCAATTCCATTTCCAACCAGAAGCGTATCCTTGAAACCTATGCAAAGCAGAACGGCTTTTCCAACCTGCGCTGGTACACGGACGACGGTTATTCTGGTGCGAACTTTCAAAGACCCGGATTTCAAGCCATGCTTGCGGACATTGAAGCCGGAAAAGTCGGGACAGTTATCGTAAAGGATATGTCGAGGTTAGGGCGAAACTACTTACAGGTGGGAATGTACACAGAAATGATTTTCCCACAGAAAAACGTCCGTTTTATTGCTATCAATGACGGCGTTGACAGCGCACAGGGGGAAAATGATTTTGCCCCGCTGCGGAACATTTTTAACGAATGGCTGGTGAGAGATACGAGCAAGAAAATCAAGGCAGTAAAACGCTCTAAGGGCATGAGTGGAAAGCCTGTCACAAGCAAGCCCGTCTATGGCTACCTCATGGACGAGGACGAAAATTTCATCATTGACGAGGAAGCCGCCCCGGTGGTACGGCAGATTTACAGCCTTTGCCTTGCCGGGAACGGTCCGACCAAGATAGCCCGTATGCTGACCGAGCAGCAAATCCCCACGCC
The DNA here is from genome assembly GCF_024461615.1 of Anaerotruncus sp. DFI.9.16. Lineage (NCBI taxonomy): Bacteria > Bacillati > Bacillota > Clostridia > Eubacteriales > Oscillospiraceae > Anaerotruncus > Anaerotruncus sp. DFI.9.16. The sequence continues at coordinate 51,003 of NZ_JANFZX010000016.1, read as the reverse complement.
GGGGACACTGGAATACCGCAGGACGGGAAGCACCCGCCGCTACCACCCCGGCTATGAGTGCAAGTGGGCGACCAATACCGTGGTTCATCTGCTGGAAAACCGGGAATATACGGGCTGTCTGGTAAACTTTAAGACCGAGAAGCCGTCCTACAAGCTGAAACACAGCATAGAAAATCCCCCGGAAAAGCAGGCGGTTTTTGAGAACCACCATGAGCCTATCATTGACCGGGAAACGTGGGAACGGGTGCAGGAGTTACGCAAGCAGCGCAAGCGCCCCAACCGTTATGATGAAGTGGGCTTGTTCTCCGGCATACTCTTTTGTGCCGACTGCGGCAGCGTGATGTACCAGCAGCGATACCAGACGGACAAGCGCAAGCAGGACTGTTATATCTGTGGAAGCTACAAGAAACGCACCGCCGACTGTACGGCGCACTTTATCCGCACCGACCTTTTGACCGCTGGCGTACTCTCCAATCTGCGGAAAGTTACCAGCTATGCGGCAAAGCATGAAGCCCGGTTTATGAAGCTTTTAATCGAGCAGAATGAGGACGGGGACAGACGCAGGAACGCCGCCAAGAAAAAGGAGCTGGAAGCCGCCGAGAAACGCATAGCCGAGTTATCTGCTATCTTCAAGCGGCTGTATGAGGACAGCGTAACCGGGCGCATATCGGACGAGCGTTTCACAGAGCTGTCGGCAGACTATGAAGCCGAGCAGAAAGAACTGAAAGAACGTGCCGCCAGACTGCGGGAAGAACTTTCCAAAGCGCAGGAAGCCACCGCAAACGCTGAAAAGTTTATGAATGTGGTACGCAGGCACACTACCATTGAAGAACTTACCCCTACTCTGCTGCGGGAGTTTGTGGAGAAAATCGTTGTCCATGAAAGCGTTGCCCTTGACGGGAAACGCCGGGGCAAGTTACGCAGACAGGAAATCGAAATCTATTATTCTTTTGTCGGCAAGGTAGAACTGCCCGACACCTAACCGCCCGACCTATCCGACATACCTCATGTGCCGGATAGGAACGGCAAAATTTTTTACACTTCTATTACTTCTTTATCACACATAAGCAAAGTCCCAGGGCATGAAGCAGCTCATGGCTGGCGGCGGTGTTGCCCTCATCGGCACCACCCTTGTACCTCTGCTCTCCGGACTGTTCGGTTAATCACAAAACAAGGAGGTAATCGCCTTTGGACAGCATACTCCAACAGATCACAGACTGGCTGAAAGAAATGCTCGTTTCAGCTATTATGGGAAATCTGTCGGGGATGTTTGAGTCCGTCAACAACCAGGTTGGCGAGATAGCAACCTCCGTTGGCATGACCCCGGCGAATTTTTCGCCGGGTGTCTTTGCCATGGTACGAAACATCTCCGAGTCAGTGATTATCCCAATCGCAGGCTTGATTCTGACCTTCATTGCCTGTTATGAGCTAATTCAGATGATTATTGACCACAACAATCTGGCAAATTTTGAAACCTGGATCTTCTTCAAATGGGTGTTCAAGACTTTTGTTGCGGTCATGTTAATCACAAACACATTCAATATCACGATGGCTGTGTTTGATGTGACACAGCACGTTATAAACGCAAGCGCCGGTATCATATCCGGAAATACTGCCATAGATGCTTCGGCATTGGAAACAATGGAAGAAACGCTGATGGCAATGGATTTGGGTCCTTTGCTCGGCTTGTTCCTGCAATCCTTTATCGTGCAGGTCACGATGTCCGCTTTGGCAATCATCATCTTTGTGATCGTCTACGGTCGAATGATTGAAATTTATCTGATGGTCAGCCTTGCCCCGATTCCGCTTTCCACTTTTGGAAACAGAGAACAGAGCAATATCGGACAGAATTATCTGCGTTCGCTGTTTGCAATCGGATTCCAGGGATTCCTGATTATGATCTGCGTGGGCATTTATGCGGTGCTGATTCAGTCTATCGCATTCAGTGATGACATCATCGGTTCTATCTGGGGTGTTATGGGCTACACCGTCCTTTTGTGCTTCACCCTGTTTAAGACTGGTTCGCTTGCGAAGGGTGTATTCAGCGCTCACTAAGGGAAGGAGGAAATTGTTTGGCAGCGTATATTCCCGTACCTCGTGACCTGACGAGGGTAAAAACAAAAGTGTTCTTCAATCTGACGAAACGGCAGTTACTTTGCTTTGGTGCGGCGGCGCTCATCGGAGTGCCGATTTTCTTTCTGGTCAAAGCAACCGGAAATGTGAGCCTTGCAGCACTGTCCATGATGATCGTCATGTTACCGTTGTTCTTTCTGGCAATGTATGAAAAGGATAGTCAGCCGTTGGAAGTGGTTGTAGAACACTTCATTCAGACCAAATTCGTTCGTCCCAAGGTTCGCCCTTATCAGACGGACAACTATTATGACGCTTTGATGCGTCAGTACAAACTGGAAAAGGAGGTTGAACGAATTGTTTTTCAAAAAGAAGCCACAGGCAAGAAACATCAAAATGCCTGCAAATCTGAATCGGAAGCAGCAGCGAGAAATTAAAGCTGTTGTGGAACGGGCAAAGAAGGACAACGGTATTCCGCAGACTGCACAGCAGTCCATTCCCTTTCAGAGAATGTTCCCGGATGGCATCTGCCGTGTCACTGACAGTTATTACACCAAGACCATTCAGTTTCAGGACATCAACTATCAGCTGGCACAGCAGGAAGATAAGACTGCCATCTTCGATGAGTGGTGCAGTTTCCTGAATTTCTTTGACAGCTCCATTCACTTTGAGCTTTCCTTTATGAACCTGAGTACCGATGCTGAAAGCTTTGAAAAGAGTATCCGTATCCCGTTCAAGAAGGACAGCTTCAATCCCGTCCGTGCCGAGTATAGCCAGATGCTGAAAAAGCAGTTGGCGCAGGGCAACAACGGCTTGACCAAAACCAAGTACCTGACATTCGGCATTGAAGCCGAATCCATGCGGCAGGCAAAGCCGAGACTCAACCATATCGAAAACGATCTGCTCAATAACTTTCGGCGTTTGGGTGTCATTGCCACTACCATGAACGGCAAAGAGCGGCTGCATCTGATGCACTCTATGTTCCACATGGGTGATAATGATAAGTTCTTCTTCGATTGGAAGTATCTTGTGGAATCCGGGCTGTCCGTAAAGGACTTCATTGCTCCGACGGCGTTTGCCTTTAAGACCAACCGCACCTTCCAGATGGGCAGTATCTTCGGTTCGATGTCTTATCTGGCAATTACGGCATCAGACCTGTCTGATCGTATGCTGGCGGATTTTCTGGATATGGAATCCACGCAGATCGTGACCATGCACATCCAGTCGGTTGACCAGACTGCGGCGATTAAGACCATCAAGAGAATCATCACCGAGCTTGACCGTTCCAAAATCGAGGAACAGAAAAAGGCTGTGCGTTCTGGCTATGACATGGACATTATCCCATCTGACCTTGCTACCTATGGTAAAGATGCGAAGTCACTTCTGAAAGAATTGCAGAGCCAGAATGAGCGAATGTTCATGGTGACATTTCTGGTGCTGAACACCGGGCGCACCGAGCAGGAACTGGAGAACAATGTGTTCCAGGCACAGAGCATCGCCCAGAAGCATAACTGCAATCTGCGTCGTTTGGATTTTCAGCAGGAATCCGGACTGATGAGCAGCCTGCCTTTGGCACAAAACCTGATTGAGATTCGTCGTGGCCTGACTACCAGTTCCACGGCTATTTTTGTGCCTTTCACCACGCAGGAGCTGTTCCAGAATGGTGGAGAAACGCTCTATTACGGGCTGAATGCTCTGTCGAACAACCTTATCATGGTGGACAGAAAGAAGCTCAAGAACCCCAACGGACTGATTCTGGGTACTCCCGGTTCCGGTAAATCCTTTTCCGCAAAGCGTGAAATCACCAATGCGTTCCTGGTTACGGATGACGATATTATCATCTGCGACCCCGAAGCGGAATATGCGGCTCTGGTTCACAAGTTCAATGGTCAGGTGGTAAAAATCAGCTCCTCCAGTACCAACTATATCAACCCTATGGACATCAACCTGAACTACTCTGAGGATGACAACCCGGTAGCACTGAAAGCTGATTTTATCCTGTCCCTCTGTGAGTTGATTATGGGCAGTAAGGATGGCTTGCAGCCTATCGAAAAGACGGTTATCGACCGTTGTGTGCATCAGATTTACCAGAGATATTTCGACAATCCTGCCCCTGAGAATATGCCGATCCTTGAGGATTTGTATGATGCCCTTCTGAAACAGGACGAAAAGGAAGCCCACCATGTAGCGACCGCCTTGGAAATCTATGTTAAGGGTTCTCTGAAACTGTTTAACAACAGAACCAATGTGGATATTCAGAATCGTCTGGTGTGCTTCGACATTAAGGAGCTGGGCAATCAGCTGAAAAAAATCGGTATGCTGATCGTTCAGGATCAGGTCTGGGGGCGTGTAACTGCCAACCGTTCTGCCGGTAAATCGACCAGATATTATATTGACGAGTTCCATCTGCTTCTGAAGGAAGAACAGACGGCAACCTATTCCGTAGAAATCTGGAAGCGATTCCGTAAATGGGGCGGCTTGCCGACCGGTATTACTCAGAATGTCAAAGACCTGCTTCGTTCCCCGGAGATTGCCAACATCCTCGAAAACTCTGATTTCATCTATATGCTGAATCAGGCAAGCGATGACCGAAGTATTCTGGCACAGCGGTTGAACATTTCGCCGCATCAGCTGTCCTATGTAACCAACTCCGGTGAGGGCGAAGGACTTCTGTTCTATGGCAATGTGATTCTGCCGTTCATTGACCGATTCCCGACAGATCTGGAACTGTATCGCATTATGACCACGAAGTTAAACGAGGTGGCACAGGAAAAGGAGGCGTAATGTATGGCGAAAAGACCTACACGACTCCGTTTTACCGAAGATGACCTTGCAGATTCTCATGTGAAGAAAGCTGCCGACCGTGCAGATAAGGCGGTTGATAGGGCTGAAAAAGCGGCAGACAAATTGGCTTCTAAAAAGGCAAAGCCGAAGCTAAAGCTGGAAACAGATGCAGCCGGTTCCCGTAAAGCAAAGCTCCGTTTTGAAAAAGCGGAGTTTACGGAAATCGAGCGCCCATCTGTGGCAAAGCACATGGCAAGCCGTGGTGCCGCAGTCACGCTCACATCCAAAGCACATCGGGCGGTGTCAGAATATGAGGATGATAATATCGGCGTTCAGGCTGTGCAGGAAACGACCAAGGCTGTTGAATCCACTGTCTATACCGTCGATCATGCCGTTTACAGTCACAAGCTGAAAGCCTACGACAAGGCGGAAAAGCTGGTTGAGAAGTCAGATAAAGCAAATGTAAATGCCCTGTATGAGAAGTTCAAAAAGGACAACCCCGATGCCGGTTCCAATCCCTTTTCCCGTTGGCAACAGAAAAGGGCAATCAAGAAAGAATATGCTGCCGCCAAAGCCGGTAAGAATACCGCTTCGACAACGGCTTCTGCATCTAAGGGTGCAGGCAAGGCAACGGGCAAAGCAGCTCAGGGAGCCAAGAACATCACAGAAAGAGTAACGGAGTTCTGCACCACACACTCTAAAACGATTCTGTTTGTTTTGATTGCCGGACTGCTTTTTATGATACTCTCAGGGATGTTCTCGTCTTGTTCGGCTATGTTCCAAGGCGGCACACAGATCATTCTGGGAACTTCTTTTACTGCAAAAGAGGAAGATATTATTGGTGCGGACAATGATTACAAGGCTTTGGAAGCTGCGCTCCGCAATAAAATCAATAATATCGAGCGTACTCATAGCGGATATGACGAGTACCGGTATGACCTTGATGAAATCAACCACAATCCTTATGAGCTGGCGGCGTATTTGACGGTGAAGTTTGAGGATTACACCAGAGATGAGGTGCAGGCTACCCTGCAATGGCTATTTGAGCAACAATATGAGCTGACCCTGACGGAAGTAGTAGAGATTCGTACACGAACAACATCTTCTACTGATCCCGAAACGGGAGAGACAACAACAGAGGAAGAAGATTACGAATATTATATTCTGAATGTGAAGCTCAGAAATAAGGGCTTGAACAGTGTGATTTCAAATTCCGGCTTGTCGGAAGATGATATGGAGCGATATAGAATTTTGCTTCAGACAAGGGGCAACAGACCGGATATTTTCGGAAATGACATTTACGCCACCCCTGGCGGCGAGTACACCGATTATGATATTCCGGGCGAAGCGCTGACAGACACAAGATTTGCCAATATGATTCGGGAAGCTGAAAAATATCTGGGATACCCGTATGTGTGGGGCGGCAGCAGCCCGTCTACCTCCTTTGACTGCTCCGGATTTGTTTCCTATGTAATCAATCACTGCGGAAACGGTTGGAGTGTTGGTCGTTTGACCGCAAACGGTTTGATGGGCGTATGCGACATTATCCCGAAAAGCTCTGCCAAACCGGGAGATTTGATTTTCTTCCAAGGCACTTATGATACCTCCGGTGCATCACACGTTGGTATCTATGTTGGCAATGGTATGATGATCCACTGCGGAAACCCCATTTCCTACGCTTCTATCGAATCGAATTACTGGCAACAGCATTTTTACTGCTTCGGCAGAATCAGAAACTAAAGGAGGGATGGCGATTGAGTGCCAAGTTAGACAGAATAGGTGCAGACCTTGAAAAAGCCCGTAAGAAACGGGCAGAATGGGATGCTAAGGTGAAAGACCTGGAACGCAGATACCGTGAGGAGGAAAATTCCGAAATCCATGAGATGGTTCATGCTGCGAACCTGAATCCCGAACAGCTTTCCGAGCTGCTCCGTATGTTTGCTGCGGATATGGCTCCGAAGCCTGATACGATCAATACTATGAATGAGGAGGAAACGCAGAATGAGATTTAAGAAAATTGGAGCCGCATTGCTGGCGTGTGCAATGTGTTTTGGCGTGTTTTCTACAACGGCATTTGCCTATGTAGATGAAAGCGTAGCGACTGAAGAACCTGCGGTCGAAGAAAAAGTTCCCGAAACAGAGCCGGAGGAGCCGATGCTACCGCTTACTCCCGACGGCAATCTGACTTTGGTTGATGACGCTGGCTCGCCTACGAAAAGCGGAAAGCAGTTCATTACCGCTGTAACCAAAAACGGAAACTACTTCTATATCATCATTGACCGTGATGATAAGGGCGAGGAAACCGTGCATTTTCTGAATCAGGTGGATGAAGCCGACCTGCTCAAGCTGATGGACGAGGAAGAAGTTGCAGAGTTCACCAAGCCGGTTGAGGAAACAAAGCCGGAAGTAGTTGAAACAGTTCCTGAAATTACAGAACCGACACCGGAGGAAAAGCCGAAATCCACAAATATGCTCCCGGCGATTCTTACTCTGATTGTGCTTGCCTGTGGTGGTGGATTCTTCGTATTTAAGAAAGTCCAGGAAAAGAAGAAGGCACAGGAAGCGGCAAAGCCTGACCCAGATGCTGATTATGTGGACGATGACGAGGACTATGGGTACGATCCGGAGTTTGAGGACGACGATGAAGATAGCTCCGTCGATGAAGATGATAATGAACCTGTGTAAACAGGATAGGCTTGATGCCTGGGGCAGCCTTCGGGTTGCCTTTACATAGTTTCCGCTTTCAAAAAATAAAAAATTTGCGTTTTTGAAAGTGACATCTTGCATATACTATTAGCAGACAGTATAATAAGTACAGCGAAGCGGTTTCGAGAAATGAAAAAACTTCAATTTTTGAAAGCGGGTGACTATATGAAAACAATCACGAGAGCAAAATATCTCGATAGAATCATTGAACTGAATGGTACTCCTGACATCAAGATCATCACGGGCATTCGTCGATCTGGTAAGTCCAAATTGATGCAGGCGTATATTGCGTATCTGAAAAGCAATTTTGAAAACATCAATATTATCTTCATCGACTTCATGGATTTGGCGTATGAAGAAATCAAGGAATACCATGCCTTACACGCCTATGTGGAAGAACATTATCAGGAAGGAAAAACGAACTACCTGTTTGTAGACGAGGTTCAGATGTGTCCCAAGTTTGAGTTGGCAATCAATAGCCTGTACTCTAAGGGAAAATACGACATCTATGTAACAGGCTCTAATGCTTTCCTGTTGAGTGCAGATCTGGCAACTCTGTTTACCGGACGCTATATTGAAATTCATGTGTTTCCTTTCAGCTTCCAGGAATATTGCCAGTATTATGATGATATTAGTGACAAAGATAAGCTCTTTGATGAGTACGCTATCAAGGGCGGTTTAGCAGGTTCCTATGCTTATAGAACCGAAAAAGACAGAACAAACTATATCAAAGAGGTCTACGAAACGATTGTTACAAGGGATTTGGTACAGAAATATACTCTCCCGGACACTTTGGTTTTACAACGTCTGAGCGAGTTCCTTATGGATAATATCAGCAACCTGACTTCTCCGAATAAGGTCAGTCAGCTACTGACAGCAAATGAGACTCCAACCAATCATGTAACCGTCGGCAAGTACATTAAGTATTTGTGCAATGCTTTTGTATTTTATGATATTAAGAGATATGACATCCGAGGTAAGAAATACCTTGAAAGCTCTGAAAAGTTCTATTTGTGTGACAGCGGTATTCGATATGCAATACTGGGAAGCAGAAATATAGACTATGGCAGAGTATATGAAAACGTTGTTTGTATCGAGCTTCTTCGCCGTGGATATGATGTCTATGTCGGCAAGCTCTATCAAAAGGAAATCGACTTTGTTGCTCAGAGAGGTAGCGAAAAGATTTATATTCAGGTCAGCGACAACATTTCCGGGCAGGAAACATTTGAGAGAGAATGCTCTCCTCTGCTTCAGATTCGAGACGCTTATCCGAAAATGATTATTGCCAGAACCAAACATCCCCAATATAGCTATGAAGGAATCGAAATTCACGATATAGCCGATTGGTTGCTACAAGAATAAGCAAGGTGAAATATCTCCGTCATTCTCTTTTGAAATGATGGAGATATTTTTATTATGACGGAGATTGTAGAACAGAAAATTGTATCAGGTTGCAAAAATCCTTTCCGAACTTTTTACATAGCAGTCATGCACTACGGTGTGTGGCTGCTTATTTTTTTGTGAAAGGAGCAGATGCAAATGAAATTAGTTTTGGCTGAAAAGCCTTCGGTTGCACAGAGTATTGCCAAAGTGTTAGGTGCTGCCAAGCGTGAGGATGGCTACTTAGAGGGAAACGGATATGTGGTCAGCTGGTGTGTAGGGCATTTGGTGGAGCTGGCACAGCCGGAAGTCTATGATGCGAAGTACAGCAAATGGGCTTATGCAGACCTTCCTATCTTCCCGATGGACTGGCAGTATGAGGTTTCTGCCGGTACGAAAAAACAGTTTGGGATTCTGAAAAAGCTCATGGCCAGAGAAGATGTTGCGAGTCTTGTGTGTGCAACAGATGCCGGTCGTGAGGGCGAGCTGATCTTTCGGTTGGTGTACCACAAAGCCGGGTGCAGAAAGCCGTTTGAGCGGCTTTGGATTTCCTCGATGGAAGATGTAGCAATCAAGGAGGGCTTTGAAAATCTCAGGTCTGGAACGGAATATGATGCTTTGTATGAAGCAGCACTGTGTCGAGAACGAGCCGACTGGATTGTTGGTATTAACGCTACTCGACTTTTTTCGACCCTTTACGGGCAGACCCTGAATGTTGGTCGTGTTATGACCCCTACCCTTGCTATGGCTGTTATGCGAGAAGCTGCCATTTCCGCATTCAAGCCTGAACTGTTCTACACAGTTCAGATTGGATTGGATGGTTTTACGGCTGCAAGCGAACGCTTCAAAACCAAGGCAGCAGCCGAAGCTGTCAAACAAAGCTGTTCGGTGGCAATCGTTCAGAAAGCTGAATGTAAGGAGAAAACAGAAAAGCCGCCTGCGCTCTATGACCTGACCAGTTTACAGAGAGAAGCCAACCGTGTGCTTGGCTACACGGCACAGCAGACCTTGGACTACACGCAGAACCTCTATGAAAAGAAACTGGTCACTTATCCCCGTACCGACAGCAGGTTTCTGACGGAAGATATGGCACATAGCCTGACCGACCTCGTAAAGCTGGCTTTCCACACATTCCCCGTGGAGGATGTGGATAACATACCAGTTCATGCAGAGCAGGTTGTGAATAACAAAAAGGTCACAGATCACCATGCCATCATTCCGACCAGAGAATTGCAGAAATGCAATCTGAGCGAACTTCCCAAGGGTGAACTTGCAATTTTGCAACTGATCTCGAATCGGTTGTGCGTAGCTGTTGGCGATCCGCACCGATACGCAGAGACAGTTATTGAGCTGGACTGTGGCGGTACCGTGTTTTCCACCAAAGGCAAAACTGTTGTGCAGGATGGATGGAAAGCTCTGGTTCAGAAAAATGATTCGACAAAATCCGACGAAAACGTGCAGACACTCCCTTCTGTTTCCGTTGGTGACGAAATGACCGTCAGCGGCACGGAAATCAAGGAAGGGAAAACATCTCCCCCTAAACACTTTACCGAGGATACTCTGCTTTCTGCTATGGAAACTGCCGGTGCGGACGAAATGCCTGATGAGGTGGAGCGCAAAGGTTTGGGAACGCCTGCGACCCGTGCCGGTATCATTGAGAAGCTGGTTCGCATCGGTTTTCTGGAGCGTAAGGGTGATAAGAAAACCAAACACCTGATTCCGACCCACAAGGGTACGGCTCTGGTAACAGTCATGCCGGAACAGATTCAGTCCCCATCCATGACGGCGGATTGGGAAGAAAAATTGTTGCTCATTGAGAAAGGCGAATATGCCAGCGAGGACTTTATGGACGAGATCAAAGATGTGATTGCCGGTCTGATTCAGAACTATGAAGTAATCCGTGATTCCGAGGTTATGATGTCGAAAGAAGCCAATTCTATCGGCAAATGCCCGCTCTGCGGCAGTGCTGTAGAGGACAAAGCCAAGGCATTTTTCTGTTCCAACAGAGCTTGCAAATTTGCCCTCTGGAAAAACAATCGCTACTTTGCGAGCATCGGCAAGAGCATGACTTCTGCCACGGCGCAGAAATTGCTTGGTTCCGGCAAGGTAAAGCTCAAGAATTGCAAGTCCGAAAGAACGGGCAACACCTTTGATGCCACCGTCTTTATGGAGGTATCAGATGATGGCAAAACGAAGTTCAGTATGGAATTTGAAAATGGAGGAAAGCGCAAATGACAAATGAGTACAACCCGGATGGTAAGGAAATCCGATTTATCGACAGCCATTATAAGGATTTGTTTCATATCCCCGATGGCAGCTGTGTGCAGATTCACTACCCGGATGAAATGGTTGTGAAGCCCTGCACCTTCATTGACGAGTATCATACGCAGATCGGATACAATGTGTTTCATATCTGCCAGTTTGCAGAAATTATGGAGCGCAACGGCGCAAGCTATATGCCGGAGCCTGAGATTATGGGCGATGAAGCCGCATGGAAGGTCGGAAAGGATAGAATCCTTGCGGTGCAGACCTGCGAAGATGGTTACGACTACACCCTGTTGGATGAAAACTACAACGAGATTGATGGCGGTCAGGTTGATAACCCTGAACTGTCCATGCTCGAAGTCCGCCGGGATATTCTGGAATCCTTCGGGCTGGAGCGCCGGGAACTGCGGGCAATGTTCTATGAGGATGTCATGGAGCAGGCTTTTGAAGTCGGCAGACAGGCGGTGGTGGTCAATGACCCTATCGCTGAGCTTGCTTTTAAGCTCGACCGTTTTGCAGAGAACTTCGACCCCTATGAATATATGGATCAGGTCGATGATGTGCAGGCGCATATCCAAGAAATCAAGGCAGATCTTGCCGCTGGTAATACGGCTCCGTATCGTGAGTTCCTGAATACAGCCATTGAAGAAGCCCGTGAGGAAACTGCGGTTGAGGTTGCCAAAGTGCTGAAAAGTCAGCTGGATAAGCTCGACTCTCCGAAGCGTGAGTCGGTCATGGAAAAACTGGCACAGGCCGCAGAAAAAGCTGCGCCTGCCAGTCCCTCTCCCAAACGCAAAGAGCCTGAACGATAAGGAGGACACGGATATGAAAAACGAAAAATGGGATGATGTTCACGGAAATACCACCCCGGATGACAGAATGGTTGCTTTTCTGGAAAGCCCCACGGATTCCTATGCGATTCTTCAGCTGCGGGAAGATGTAGACGATAATATCCCGCTCATGTTTGCAAATTACAGCTACCTTCAGAAGAAAGAAATGGAGCCTGAGATTGACCGTTACGAGGTGGTCTATCATGGCTCCATTTCTATGTCCGAGGATGTGAATCGGCAGCTGGAAGATTTGTATGTAAAGTTCAATATTGACCACCCGGATGATTTCCGTGGTCACAGTATGTCGGTCAGCGACATCGTAGCCTTAAAGGTAGTCGGTGAGGTATCCTTTCACTATGTAGATTCTGTTGGGTTTCAGAAGCTGGAAAACTTTATGAAGTCCGAAAACTACCTGAAAAACGCAGAGATGGCAATGGAAGATGATTATGGGATGATTGACGGTATCATCAATAACGGAAAAGCGTCCGGATTAGAGGAACGTCCTTCGGTGTTGGAGCAGTTAAAGGAAAAGCCCGTGCCGGATGTTTCCCATAAGCCGCCCAAGAGCCACCCGGAAAGGGAGATTGAATGATGGATTTCACACAGGATGAGCGGAACATGATGATGCTTTACAGCCCTGGCACAAGGTCAGGGCTGTGTGAAGCACTGACACTGATGAAGGAACAGCTTTCGGAGGACGAGTCAGAGCTTTTTGCTTTGGCAGACTCGGTTCTCCGTAAAGTTTCAGCCATGGACGATGCCGCCTTTGAGAAGCTGAACCTTTATCCGGATTGATAGGATTGGAGGGATACAATGAACGCAAAAGAGCGATTTTATTCCGGATTAGCAAAAGAAACGATTGGGAAAATCACCTCGAACACAGATAACTGGACTTCGTTTTTGAGAACGATGTCCCGCAACTATGAGTTCACCTATCCGGAACAGGTGATGATTTATGCTCAGCGCCCCAATGCGACCTTTTGCAAGCCCTATGAGGACTGGAACGCTGAAAATTACCGCAGATATGTAAAGCGTGGCTCTACCGGCATTGCTCTGTTTGTGATGAACAGGGATAAACCGTATCTGCGCTATGTGTTTGATGTGGCGGATACCGGCGTTCGCCGTTCTTCCCCGGAACTGAAACCGTGGGAGGTGACGCCTGAAAACCGCTCCTATGTCATGGAAGCGATGGAGCGTACCTTCGGTGTTGCCGCTGACGGGGTACTGGAAGCACAGCTTGAAGATATTGCATCCGCACTGGCGGCTGAGTATTGGGACGATTACAAAAAGCAGTTCCTCGACATCGTTGCCAACAGCTTCCTTGAGGAGTATGATGAACTCAACATCGAAGTAGCTTTCAAAAATGCGGTGGCAAACAGCGTATCCTATACGATGTATTGCCGGTTCGTGGAAAGTCCCGACAACTACTTCGAGCATGAGGATTTCCAGAAGGTGTTTGATTTTAACACCAGACAGACGGTAAATGCCCTTGGTACTGCGGTGAATGCCATCAGCACAAGGATGTTTCAGGAAATCGAAAAAGCGATTGGAGAACATGAGCAGATTAAAGCTACCGAAAGGAGTACAGATTATGAGCGAGATGACTTACAGACAGGCCGGAGATTATCAGATTCCGAACCTTCAGTTGGAGAACGAGGGAGAGAAACCTCTGGGCAAGTACGGCAGGATGCGTCGAGCATTTTTGGAACAGAACAATCCGATGCTCCTGAACGACATGATTCTGACGGAGAGCCTGTTCCCGCACCTGTGGGAGATCGAGGAAACAGCGAAAGCCAGAGTGGAGTTTCTGATGGAGCAGTACCTGAAGGACAGCCCCGCACCGGACAAGGAAACGCAGCAGATGGCGTGGGTGCAGCACATGAACAGCCTGAAAGCACAGGCGGAGGAAGTCGTGATGACGGAGCTTATCAACAGCTGAGTCTGAACCTTTTCCTCTCCGAAAATGAACAAATCAGTTTTATCGACCGAGCAGAGAGCTTTACGCCCTCTGCTTTTTCTTTTGCCCAGGAAGAAATCGACCACTTCCTTCTGCTTGGTAGCAATACCGATGAAGCCCGAAAAGTCGTAGCGCTGGAATATATGAAGCAGAAGCCGTTGGAAGAAATCGTTCAGACCTTAAAGCAGGTCTATCACGGCGGCTATGGTCTGAAAGAAGATAGCGGGAATATCTGTGCGTGGTATGCCGAGGACGGTATCCACCTTGCCAAAGGTTCCTCTGCCATTGACAGCCCCAGAGCGCAGATCGTTTCTTGGGAAACGGTTGCCGAGCGCATTGGAGAACTGCTTGAAAATGGTCGGTTCGCAACTAATGTGGAACTGGTAGAAGCATCCGGATATGAGCGTCAGAAGTTGGCAGAATCCCTGTGGCATCTTTATCACGATTTGAGTGAAGAAGCCCGTTCCAGCAACTATCTGGCAATTCTTCATCAGGAACCGTTTCGTGGTTTCCCTGACGAAACCGCAGACTTGGCTGAAAAGTTGGATGACCCTCGTTTCCACGCAACCTTGGTACAGCAGTATTCGGAATTTAGAAAAACCCTTGCGGAAAATCCCGATCTGCTTCGTTTTCACTATCACAAGCTGAATCTCATTCAGAAACAGCTGTATGAGTTGAATATGCCTTTGCGTGAGTATCAGACCGATATGATGCAGATGCCCCTTGTCCGCCAGTTCATTACGGATGATGAAGTCAATGCAGACTTGACCCGTGGAAGCGGCTTTTCCGGTGGTAAAGCCCGTATTTATAACTACTGGCAGGAGAATCATTCTGCCAAGGAAAAGATGGACTTCCTGAAGCATGAATACGGAACCGGTGGTCATTCCCATGCCTGCTCTGGTGCAACGCACAGCGGTCAGGATCACGATGCCAAGGGTGTTGCTTACACCAAGAGCGGTTGCGATAAATTGCAGATGTCCTGGGCGCAGGTGGTGCAGAGAATCGACGGTCTGATACGAAAGGGACGCTACCTCAGCCCGGAGGAAGAAGCGGAACGACAGGCTATCGAAGAAGCTAAAACTGATCCGTTGGAAGATGTTTATGACCGTTTCGCAGTGATTGATACCGAGGATGGCGAGTATGCGATCTGGGATAATCAGACCGATGACTACTATGTAGACCCGGAAGGCGTTACGGAATACTTCACGGACGAATGGCTTGCCAATGACTATTTGGAGGAAGTTCGTCAGTCCGTAGCTGCGATGGAGTCGGTTCAGCCAGAAGCGCCTGTGGCAGAGCCTGCCGAAGTTGTGGAAGCATCTGCTTCCGAGGAACCGAAATGGAATTATCAGGTCGGTGACACGGTATATCTGGACGATACAGCTTTCCGTGTGGAGCAGATCACGGACAGAGAAGTTCAGCTGCGTGACCCTACGCTTGCTTATCCCATCTTCCGTGCCGAGAATCGTGAGAATTTCGAGCGTATGCTCTCTCAGGACGAAAGAAACCATGCGGTAAGGGTTGATGCCCAAACCGAAGAAAAGCCCGTTACAGAGGATTTTCTGGGCAAAACCGAACCGAGGGACTACACCCCTGAGTATCAGCTGTTAGACCGTCTGCGTATGGACTGCGAATACTTCCTTGGTGCAGGACAGCACAGCGAAAAGCATCTGTGGGCAGGCAACCGCCATGCACAGATTGCCAAGATGCGTGAGCTGTATGAAATGATTCCCGACAAACCAGAATGGCTGACACCTGAGATGATTAACAGCTACGAGGAGCGCATGGCTCCCCGCTATCTGGTTGCCGCCTACCATCACTTTGAAAACGGCTTCGATGATAAACTGGACTACTACACTCTGGAAGAAGCGGAAAAAGCTGCCCAGGGCTATGTGGACGGAACCATGGAGGATGACGGATTCAAGTACGATGGTGCTGCCGTTTACGATCAGCAGGAGCATAAGTGCATCCGTATCTATGGGGACTACCCTGACGAAAAGGCACACGCACAGGTCAGAGCCAGTGCGGAACCCGAACAGCAGGAACCGGAACACTTCATCGATCATTTTTATGTTGCCGAGGACATTCAGAAGCGGGGTGCGCTGGACATCAAGGAATACAGTTCCTTTGATGATGCCCTGCGAGCCTACTATGCACTTCCTGACACGCAGAGAAAAGCCCTGGGTGCAATGAATACCAGAGATCTGCCGGGTAGTCTGGACTTCGTACAGTGCGTAGATGGAAAGGACACCATCATTCAGGATTATGCCCAGGTGGACGGATGGCAGAATGCCGAAGTCATGGACATTATCGCTCAGCTTGAGCAGTCCATCACCACCAGAGAAATCCCACCTGTTCCTGCGGTGAACTTCCACATCACGGATGACAACATCGGTGAAGGTGGACCGAAGCAGAAATTCGCAAGAAACATCGCAGCCATTGAAACTCTGTTCAAACTGGAAAGCGAGAACAGGAACGCCACTACCGAAGAACAGGAGATTTTGTCGAATTATGTCGGTTGGGGCGGTCTGGCAGATGCCTTTGACCCGGACAAGGGAAATTGGGCGAAGGAGTATCAGACACTGAAAAACCTGCTTTCCGAAGATGAATATGCTGCGGCAAGAGCTTCCACCCTGAACGCACATTACACCAGCCCTACGGTCATTCGCTCCATCTACGATGCGGTCGGACAGATGGGCTTTGAAACAGGAAATATTCTGGAGCCTGCTATGGGTATCGGCAACTTCTTTGGTATGCTCCCTCCTGAAATGCAGAGCAGCCGTTTGTATGGTGTGGAACTGGATTCCATCACCGGCAGAATTGCTCAGAAGCTCTATCCCAACGCAGAAATCAAAGTAGCCGGTTTTGAAACGACAGACCGCCGAGACTTTTACGATCTGGCTGTGGGTAATGTCCCTTTCGGCAACTACAAAGTGTCCGACAAGCCGTATGACAAGCTGGGATTCTCCATTCACAACTATTTCTTTGCCAAGGCTTTGGATCAGGTTCGTCCCGGTGGTGTGGTCGCTTTTGTGACAAGCCGTTACACCATGGATTCCAAGAACTCTGACGCAAGGCGATATATGGCGCAGAGGGCGGAACTGCTTGGTGCAATCCGTCTGCCAAACGATGCCTTTAAGAAAAACGCAGGCACGGAAGTCGTGTCCGACATCCTGTTCCTGCAAAAGCGTGACCATCCGATTGACATTGTACCGGAATGGGTAAACCTTGACCGCACCGAAGAAGGACACACCATGAACAGCTACTTTGTCGCTCATCCTGAAATGGTTCTGGGCGATACGGTGGAAGAAAGTACCGCCTACGGCATGGACATTACAGTGCGTCCCATTGAGGGCATGGAACTGTCCGAACTTCTGAAAGAAGCAGTTTCCCACATCCAAGGAACCTATCAGGCTGTGGAGCTTCCCGAAGCTGACAAGGGTAAGGAAATCGAAACCATTCCTGCAACCCCGGATGTAAAGAATTTCTCTTATACCGTGGTGGATGGCAATGTGTACTTCCGTGAAAACTCCCTGATGCGCCGTGTAGACCTGAATGAGAAAGCAAAAGACCGTGTGATGGGCATGGTGGAACTTCGTGGTATCGTCAACGAGCTGATCGAATATCAGCTTGAGGATTACCCGGATGAAATGATTACTCAGAAACAGGCAGAACTGAATGATGCCTACGATGCGTTTGCCGCAAAGAACGGGCTTATCAATAATCGAGCCAATGGTCAGGCATTTGCTGACGATTCCTCCTACTATCTCCTGTGTTCTCTGGAAAATGTGGATGAGGACGGCAATCTGAAAAGCAAGGCGGATATGTTCACCAAGCGAACCATCAAGCCGGAACGCAGAGTGACGAGCGTGGATACGCCGTCCGAAGCTCTGGCAATCTCTATCGGTGAGCGTGGCAAGGTGGATTTGCCGTTTATGGCACAGCTGCTTGGAACACCTGGAGAATACGATGCGATTCAGGCAGAGCTTCGAGGGGTGATCTTCAAAGACCCGATGGCTCCCGATGCTGTGGAAGTTGGATGGCAGACTGCCGATGATTACCTTTCCGGTGATGTAAGAAGCAAGCTGCGTGTCGCACAGATGGCGGCAGACAGGGATTCTTCCTTCCACATCAATGTGGAAGCCTTGCAGAAAGCACAGCCGAAGGACTTGGATGCGTCCGAGATTGATGTGCGTTTGGGTGCAACATGGATTGATGCCGATTATATTCAGCAGTTCATGGAGGAAACCTTTGAAACGCCGTATTACTTGCGCCGTTCCATTGAGGTCAAGTTCTCCGAGCTGACCGCAGAGTGGCGCATCAACGGTAAGAGTTCTCCCAACTACAACGATGTGGCGGCGTATGTCACCTACGGTACAGAGCGAGCCAACGCATATCGGATTCTGGAGGAAACGCTGAATCTGAAGGATATTCGTATCTATGATACGATTGAAGATGCAGATGGTAAGCAGAAGCGTGTCCTCAATAAAAAAGAAACTACCCTGGCACAGCAGAAACAGCAGGCAATCAAGGATGCGTTCCGAGATTGGATTTGGAGAGATCCGCACAGACGAGAAACCCTTTCCACCAAGTACAACGAACTTTTTAACTCCACCAGACCTCGTGAGTATGATGGCTCTCATATCCGTTTCGGCGGCATGAACCCGGATATTACCCTCCGTGAACACCAGAGAAATGCTATCGCTCATGTGCTATATGGTGGAAATACGCTGCTTGCACACGAAGTTGGTGCGGGCAAGACCTTCGAGATGGCTGCATCGGCTATGGAGAGTAAACGGCTTGGATTGAGCCAGAAATCCCTGTTCGTTGTGCCGAATCACTTGACCTTACAGTGGGCAAACGAGTTCCTGCACCTCTATCCGAGTGCCAAGCTCCTTGTTGCCACCAAGAAGGATTTTGAAACAGCAAACCGTAAGAAGTTCTGCGCTCGTATCGCAACGGGTGACTATGATGCAGTCATCATCGGTCACAGCCAGTTTGAAAAAATCCCGCTTTCTGCCGAACGACAGGAACGGCAGCTGCGGGAGCAGATTGATGAGATCGAGGGTGCGATTGCGGAGCTGAAATGGCAGCGTGGCGAAAACTTCACGATCAAGCAGATGGAGAAAACACGAAAATCATTGGAAGCCAGACTGGACAAGCTCCTTGCCGCTGACAAGAAAGATGATGTCATTACCTTTGAGCAGTTGGGTGTAGACCGGCTGTTTGTGGACGAAAGCCATGCGTTCAAGAATTTGTTCCTCTACACAAAAATGCGAAATGTGGCAGGTCTGTCCACCTCCGAAGCCCAGAAATCTTCGGATATGTTTATGAAGTGCCGCTATATGGATGAGCTGACCGGCGGGCGTGGTGTGATCTTTGCAACCGGTACTCCAGTAAGTAACTCGATGACCGAGCTTTATACGGTCATGCGCTATCTCCAGTACAGTACGCTCCAGCAAAAGAACCTGACCCATTTTGATTCCTGGGCATCGACCTTCGGAGAAACAACAACTGCGATTGAGCTTGCACCGGAGGGAACCGGCTATCGTGCCAGAACCCGATTTGCGAAGTTCTTCAACCTGCCTGAACTGATGAATATGTTCAAGGAGGTTGCCGACATCAAGACCTCTGACCAGTTGCATCTCCCTGTTCCCGAAGCAAAGTTTGAAACGGTTGTGGTTCAGCCCTCTGAGTACCAGAAGGATATGGTGGCTTCCCTTTCAGAGAGAGCAGCAGATGTTCATGCCGGTATTGTAGACCCGTCCGTCGATAATATGCTCAAGATTACCAGCGACGGACGAAAATTGGGACTGGATCAGCGGCTAATGAACACCCTGTTACCCGATGACCCTGACAGCAAGCTCAATGCCTGCGTGGGAAATATCCTGCGTATCTGGCAGGACGGTCAGGCTGACAAATTGACCCAGTTGGTGTTCTGCGACCTTAGCACACCGAAAAATGATGGAACCTTCAATGTCTATGATGATGTCAAAACCAAGCTGATTGCAAACGGTGTGCCTGCGGAAGAAGTTGCCTTTATCCATGATGCAGATACCGAGGCAAAGAAAAAAGACCTCTTTGCCAAGGTTCGTACCGGGCAGGTGCGAGTGCTTCTTGGCAGTACGCAAAAGATGGGTGCAGGAACCAACGTCCAGGACAAATTGGTGGCAGTTCACCACTTGGATGTGGGTTGGCGTCCGTCTGATATGACCCAGAGAAACGGTCGTATCATCCGTCAGGGCAACCGGAACAAAGAGGTTCAGGTGTATCAGTATGTGACCGAGGGAACCTTCGATGCCTACCTGTATCAGACCTTGGAAAACAAGCAGAAGTTTATTTCTCAGATTATGACCTCCAAATCACCGGTTCGCTCCTGTGACGATGTGGATGAGCAGGCGCTGTCCTATGCGGAGATCAAGGCGCTGTGTGCCGGCAATCCGCTTATCAAGGAAAAGATGGACTTGGACATTGATGTGGCAAGGCTGAAGGTGCTGAAAGCTGACCACCAGAGCCAGCAGTACCGTATGGAAGATAAGCTTCTGAAATACTTCCCGGCTGAGATTGAAAAGCAGACAGGCTATATTCATGGCTTTGAAGCTGATATTAAAACCGTGGAAGCACACCCGCAGATTGCCGATGGCTTTTGCGGCATGGAAATCATGGGCAAAGCCTACACCGAAAAGGCAGATGCCGGTGAAATCCTCCTTGCGGCTTGTAAGGACACGAAAAGTGCCGATCCGGTTCCTCTTGGCAGTTACCGTGGCTTTCAGATGGAGCTTTCGTTTGACAGTTTCCGGAACGAGTTCGATGTGACCCTGAAGGGCGCTGTGAGCCACAGAGTAGCCCTTGGAACGGACGCACGAGGAAATATCACCCGACTGGACAATGCCCTTGCAGGCATCCTTGAGCGCTTAGAACGAGCCAATGAGCAGTTGAATAATCTCTACAATCAGCAGGAAGCAGCCAAGGCGGAGGTTGGAAAACCGTTCCCGCAGGAAGCAGAGCTGACAGCCAAAAGTCAGCGACTGGCAGAACTGGATGCAGCCCTGAATATGGAGGACTCTGTGGAAAATCGTGACGAAAGAAGCGAGTCAGAGCGTCCTTCTGTGTTGGCTGATCTGAAATCCAAAGCGGAGCATATCCCGCCTGCAAAATACTCTGAAACCCGTGAGGAGGTGTTGTAATGGCAAAGCGAGATCAGGATGTTCATTTCCTTGCATCCAAGGAGGAGGTCGAGCGAATCCATGAGAAGATGGACGAGCTTGGCATCCGCAGCATGGGAGCCTATCTGCGGAAAATGGCTCTGGATGGTTACTGTATCAGACTGGATTTGCAGGATGTGAAAGCCCTGGTTTCGCTCCTGCGAATCTGCTCCAACAACCTGAACCAGTACGCAAAGCGAGCGAACGAAACAGGCAGCATCTATCGTGCTGACATTGAGGATTTGCAAAAACGGCTGGAGGAGATCTGGACGGACATGAGAGAAGTTCTTGTTCGCCTGTCCTCAATCCAGTAATCCGACAACTTGTTGGGAAGTCGCAGTTTCGGCTGCGGCTTTTACATAAGGGTTGACATCATTGCGTTATGGCAGATACCCTTGTACAATATAATTAAAAGAAAGGGGTTGAGCCTATGAAGCTGGTATTGAAGATATTGGCACTGCCGGTGCTGTTCGTTGTAAAAGTGATTTGCATTCTTGGAAATCTGCTTACAAATGTTGTGTCCTATGTAATTGGTTTATTGCTCTTGGTCATTGGCGGATCTGCGATTTACTGCATTGTAAAGGCTTTGTGGCAGTCCCTGCTTATTCTTGTGGTTCTTGGAATTGCGACAATAGCAGCGGTGTTCTTGCTCGTCTGGGCTGTTATGAAAGTCGAGAATATTGGAGAAAGTCTGGGAGCATTTATCAGGTCATAAGATAATATCAGAGAAAAGTCACCGACCGGTGGCTTTTTCTTTTTGGGAAGGAAGTGATGGGAATGGCAGCGACAAGATTGATTGCACTCCATGTGAATAAGGGAAAGACGGTCGCTCAATGTTTGGCAGACAGAACCGACTACTCACAAAATGCCGCAAAAACCAATGATGGCGAATTTATCAGTTCCTATGAGTGTGATCCAAAGACAGCAGATGAGGAATTTCTGCTTTCCAAACGGCAGTATCAGCATATTACCGGCAGACAGCAGAAGAACAATATCATCGCATACCAGATACGCCAGTCCTTTAAGCCGGGAGAAATCACCCCGGAAGAAGCGAACCAAGTCGGCTATGAAACAGCGATGCGATGGACAAAGGGAAAACACGCTTTCATCGTTGCGACCCACATCGACAAATCCCACATTCACAATCATATCATTTATAATTCGACCTCGCTGGATGCCACACGGAAATTCAAAAACTTCTTTCTTTCCGGTCTGGCGGTGCAAAGACTCAGTGATATGGTTTGCCTGGAACACGGGCTGTCCATTATTACACCGAAGCCGTATCGGGAGCGCCAGAAAAGAACTGTTTATCCCAAGAAGCGTACCCAGCGTGACGAATTATGTGATGCGATTGATGCGGTGCTGAAGCAGAAACCAAAGAGCTTTGATGGCTTTGTTCAGGCTCTGGCTGACATGGGATTTGAGTTCAAGGATGGAAAGCAGCCTGCGTTCAAGGGCGAGAATCAGAAGCGTTTCATTCGGCTGCGTTCCCTGGGCGAAGGATATAGCAAAGAGGAAATTCAAGCGGTTATCTCCGGCAAGAACCTGCACAAATCAAAAGGCGGCTCTGCCAAGGCTCCTGCCCCGAAGCAGTTCCAGATGCTGATTGATATTCAGGCAAAGATGGCCGAGGGCAAGACGGTCGGTTATGAAAAGTGGGCGAAGAAGTTCAACCGAAAAGAAGCTGCCCGAACGGTAATCCTACTGAAAGAAAAAGGCTTGGGCAACTACGACGATCTGACTGCTCATATTGAAAATCTGTCTGCCCGGTTCGATGCGCTTTCTGATTCTATCAAGGTCGCAGAGAAACGTATGGTTGAGGTTCAGGCGTTGCAGCAGCACATCAAAAATTATCGCAACACAAGGCAAATTTATATCGAGTACCGCAAGTCTGGATATAGCAAAAAATTCTTTGAAGAACACCGTCAGGAAATCACAATTCATAAAGCGGCGAAGCAAGCCTTTGATGAATTGCAGATTACAAAGCTCCCGTCCATGCAATCATTGTATGAGGAGTTTCATCAGCTGGCAGTCCAGAAAAAGCAGGACTACGCTGAGTACCGTCAGATCAGAAAAGAGAAAGAAGAACTGCTGATTGCCAAACGGACGGTTGAAACGATTTTGAATATCGACAGGCAGAAAGAGCAGGAAAAAGAGAAAGAGAAAGAGGAAAAGAAGAACTTCCGTTAAAGCAAAAAGCCACGGTCTGCACTCCCCAAAGGGTGCGGATCGTGGCTGCTTTTTTGCTTTTCGATTTCGGTGCTTTCAACCATGGGCAAATTTTTATTCTACTGTTCTTTGAGAAACGATTGAAAATCGTGTAGCCATCATCGGCAGATGATGTTCAAAGGGGATTGGGGATGCTTCCCCAACAAGCAAATTTGCGAAGATTGCACCGAAGGGAAAATCGAGAAAATGAGTGAACCTGTACAGGTTTACACTGCTTGCCAATTTGTGAGATTATGAATTTAGTATCGAGAATAGGGTACACCTAAATTTTGCAATGCTGCAACCCTATCATCGTTGCATGGATGAGTTGAGTATATTGCACTGAGAAAACCATCATGCGGAACATCTGAGATATGTTGGTCTAATACCGTCGCTAATTCAAGACCAAAACCAATTTTATAAGCAAATTCATCAGCCAGATACTCATTTTGTCTCATAGACCACATCAGAAAAAGCATACAGAACTTTACCCATAACCAAGAAAGTGCTGTTGATATTCCTGCGAAAACTGCGGTAATTATACCCATTACACCACTACGAGAGCATATTGCGAACAGCCCCATGATTGCAGAAAAAATCCAGTAGGATATTTTGATTAACAGGAGGCACCCGGATATAAATATATTGCCCCCGCCAATCAATAATTGGATAACAGTATGTCCGTATGAGAGATGTCCGATCTCATGGGCGAGAATTCCAAGTATCATATCATCGGAGAGTAAAAGCAATCCGTCAGTTATGCATAGTGTTTGCCTACCTAGAGCAAATGCATTTGGAGCAGGATCATGGATAATCTTCACTTTCACTTTTTTAGGACAGTATGATGTGTTCTCTTTTGCTTTATCTAAAACATATTGAACCAGCGGGACAACTCGAAGTTTTATATCTACTCTTTTTATATCGCTTGCTCCTGCGAAGGCAGCCAGGCACATTTCGCCTAATGGGGATAAGCTGATAGCTACTGTGAAAAAGTAAATACAAATCAGTTCAACAATGCTTCCTGACGAACCGAACACAGCAACAATCAGCAGAATATTAAGAGTAAAGAACAGAAGAGTTCCTAAGTTTGAGAAGCGAACAATTCTGCCTACACGATGCCAAATATCCATAATGCACCCCCCTTTTATCGTGTTGTTGGTTTGAGCTTGCATTGTTTAATTACTCAAATGTAAAGAAATCTTTGTTTCGCTCTTTGAACAGAGCAAAGACAGTCTCTAACACAAATTCGTTTTCAACACCAACATATTCTTCTGTTTCATCGTCAATTTCTTTCAGCTG
Source organism: Anaerotruncus sp. DFI.9.16 (assembly GCF_024461615.1). Taxonomy (NCBI): domain Bacteria; kingdom Bacillati; phylum Bacillota; class Clostridia; order Eubacteriales; family Oscillospiraceae; genus Anaerotruncus; species Anaerotruncus sp. DFI.9.16. Next base: position 26,299 of record NZ_JANFZX010000016.1, on the reverse strand, counting down.
CAAAATAACAACTTGCCCATCCGAATCTCCAATAGGAAGCAGGACAACATATTCGTTCTGGCGATACGGTATTAAGTCAAGAAATTCAAATTCAACTTCGTTCCCATTCTCATCATTCAAAGTTATAATGTTGTCTTCATCCATGTCGTCGTTCCTTTTCTTAATATAAATAATTATCGTTGATAATGATGCCTAATAGTTCAAAGAGATTATCCTTTTTGGAAAGAATGCATTTTTTCATGGCTTGTTTAATTTGTTCCGTTGAAATGCTATCAGGCAACATTTCCCTTGGGACACCATGACCGAATTGCCGAAAATACTGTTCTTCGATTTCATAATACTCATTATCAATTTTCGGTTCAGGTGTATTAAGGAAGCTATTCATAAAATCTGCAACGCTCTTGTTTTTGTCCATTGTATGCACCTACCTTTCTCTGCTCAAGACCCTAACATGATTATCTGGTCTAATAGAATCAATCATTGAAGAAAAAATACCAAACGCTGTAGGAAAGAAATTTGCTAATAGCTCTAATTTGCCTTGGTCTCCCATAGACGCTTCAAAAAAGTGGGCAAAGGCTTCTGCTTGTAGATTGCCCGGTCTCGTCCAATAGTTCCTTGAGTGACCATAATTTCCGTGCAATTGACCATTTGTTGTCGCATCAATTAAGTCCGAGAAGGAGTGAGCTGAATCCTGCCTAATACGGGTCAGAAAAGCAGTTTGCTTTTCCACTGGAAGATTGTTATATAAGCTCAGGATTCTTTGTCCGTCCTCAACCAGTGCCTCAGCAAATTCTGGAGTATTGGATAGATTGCTCCGATAGTTGCACGAAGCATGGTCGATCATGTGAGCAAGCTCGTGGAAATAAGTTGTTCCTGCACCTCTTGGATTTGTCATATCAGAAGCTGCATTGTAGTAGACTCCTCGTGAATGCCCTATATAATTTCCCGGTGAGTAATGTGCTGTCTGATCCGGTGGATATTCAGAATCTTGTATCATCAGTTTACCAGCGAAATGGTCAAACACTTCTCTGACATTCTGCTCTGCATTTTCATGGCGTTGTGATATAACAGCGATATATCCGTCTGGTGTGCTACCTTGGGTTAGCACGCCAAGGCAATACTGATAAGACGAATTACCAACATTAGGTGTTTGCAGACCCTGGAGGAAAGAATTTCGTGCAGAAGGAGTGTCCAAATTAACATTATCATATTCTTGTACACTTTTGGCAAGTGAAGCAACGTATTTTTCGGCCTGAAGCATAATCTGTAAAATATCATTCAGGGCTTTGTTGCAATCTTTTACGATAGTTCCCAGCTCATCGTACTTCTTGTCATTCCATCCAATTCCCAATTGCTGATATTTCATCTTCACAGAACTTCTTGTAGTTTCGATAGAAGAAATGGAGGTCCGCATATTTTTCAGTATTGTCAGTAATTGAGTTGCATCAGCATTTACGTTGCTCAAACACTCACCTCCTCATTTGTTAATCATTTCGAGTGTAGCTACCTGTTACTAAAACCGGGATATATGTATCAAGCGATTGAGCTGCAAGTGTTCGATGTCGCCCATCACTCTGAAATACATAATAAGAACCTACCTGCGCAACCTGGACAGGATTATTGTAATAGCTACGAATGGTATCATCTAACACTGGGTTTTGTGAAAGCTCATCCAAAGACATTCCTGACTCAGTATTTTGACGAACATCTTGGATGTGCGAAGCTCGCCTTAGAATGTTTTCTCTCGACCATCCCTCTCGACCATTCCGTGTCCAAAATCCTTCCGGGTTCCCAAGTTCTCGGTCACTGAGATAAACTCCTTCAATATCCCTTGCTCTAACGTATACGAGTTCTGGATTTTCATTTCGAGAAAAGGTATAGTTCCCGTTCTCCCAATAATCTCGATATTCTTCATAGTGATTTCCACGGGAAAAATATCGTTCAGCTGATAGTCTGTCTTGAACAAATGCAAGATTAGAACCAAAGGTATTTGACTCAAAGGTGGTTGTATCTGCACTTGATGGTGTAACAGCAAAACTACTGGTCTGAGGTGTGCTTGCAGATATTCCATTTGTAGATCCTAGTTGAACACTTTCGTATTCACTAAGGCTCTTGGCGAGTAAAGCCACATATTTTTCTGCTTGAAGCATAATTACCAATATGTCATTGAGAGCCTTGTTGCAGTCTCTTACAACCACGCCCAACTCGTTGTATTTTTTATCTTGCCATCCAGCACCTAACTGTTCATATTTCATCTTTACAGATTTTTTGGTAGTTTCGATGGAGGAAATGGAATCCTGCATTTTTTTCAGCATTGCGAATAGCTGAACGGAGTCAGCATTTACCATACTCATTTCATCACCTCCTGGCAGCGGATTTTGTGAAGTGCAAAGCGGCGATGTGTCAGGAAAGTCTGACACATCACTGCTTCGGCAAGATTTAATTTAGAGAGGAAAGAAATTGTTCCAACTCAGCAGCGGTCGGTGCAATGTACGGTTTCATCTGGTAAGTATCCTTAACACCGTCTGTGAAGTATACGCTCCTTTCTTTTTTCGTTTTGTTGGTTCATTTTCGCCAGTGTGTTCGTGTCGTTTGCTGTGACGAGAACGCAACATAGACACAAAGAAAACACAAGGGCGAGCTTGCTCGTTTATATACCCTTGTGTTTTCGACTGGATATGTTAAGGTAACAAACAGTAAATGACACGTTACAGACTGCAAAATGTACCAACTGAAAAAAGAAAGAATACCGTTGTGTGCTTTATTTCTCGATCAGCTTTTCAAACATGAGGAAAGGTTTTTATAAAAAAAGAGTAGTTACCGTTTTTTGGTAACTACTCTTTTCCTTTTTTAAGGTTTAAAGTCCTGGAAGTTTAGGTGTTTTGGGTATTGGTGGTGTAGGTAGCTGCAAGCTTTCCAATTTTTGTTGAATTGCTTTAAATTCAGGGGTTTCTTGGTGTTGATTTTGAACCATTTTTTGCTCTATTCTCTCCAAAGTCGGTTGAATTTCTTTCCCTGATACTTTACGATTTAATTCTCTTTCTAAGGTCTCTTTCGGACTAATGGAAGGCGTTTCTAAACTTGAATAGAAGTTTCACTCCTTCTCTATTATAAAGCCTTATATCGCTAAATAAGCCCGTTTTATGAAGGGTTTCTAAGCTGAAATGAACGGGTTTACACCCGGCCTTGACCTCCGCCCGCTGTCCCGCTGAATGGGTGGACAAGGCGGCCAATCCCTCAAAGTGCTTGGACGCTCTCTTTCTGATTTTGGAGCGTTTCTTTTCTAAAAATTGAAATGGGCGGGAAGCCATTTTAGGGCTTTCCCGCCTTGATTACTTTTTAGCAAAGACGGGCGTGACTGTCAACGGCGGCGCATGAAATGCGCCGTTCATCTTGACCGTTGACTGGCTCGGCTGGCTTTGCTATCTTCCTGACAAATGGGAATGTCTAAGATAGTAAAGACGTCCCACATGCAACTCTTTCTTTTATTGCGGAAACCGTATCTTTAATTGTGAATGTAGTTGTGTCTATGACATTTGATTCATATATCCCCAAACCGGAAAATTGCTCCCACATTGTTTCCACTAATTCAATATTTGTTTTTCTATCTAATTTTGAGCGTTCCACAGCTCGCTTCATAGTTTCTTTTTTACTCGCTCTTAATACAATATAGTGTACCTCGTAATCTTCTTGGGCAAGAGCTTTCCATGGCTCCAAAAACCATGGCCCGACAATCCCATCTACAATTACATCATATCCGCCACGAGCATATCGCTTTGCAGCTTCTAAAAAGGCTTCAATGACAACCAGATTTTGCTTGTTGGATTCTGGCAAATGTGGTGGTATTGCGCCTTTGCTTAAGTAATGAAAAAAGTCATCGGTGTGCATATGCACTGATTTATCCATATCTGATTCCTTTGCGACAATTGACGCAGTTGTTGTTTTTCCTGTCCCCGGTGAGCCTGTAATCACAATAATTCTTCCTTGATTCATCTGTATTTTCCCTCACAATTTGAATTTATCACTTTGTTCCTGCCTGCTCAATCATCTTCTTCGCAAACTGGTTTTCCCTGACCCTGATTGCCCACCAAGTAAAAAAGCGGTTGGCGATTCAACCGCTTTTTTACTTGAACCAATTCTTCTAAATTATCATTTAAGCGATTCTCAAACTGTTTGTCAGTAAAATTGACTATATTTGCCATATTAAGCCACTTTCTCTTTATTCAAAACTTGTTTTGAGTAACGATTCATTGACCGCCAATACTCATGAACGGCTTGTAATTCTTCTAAAGAATAATCAAAAAGATTTACACGTTTTGCAAGCTTTAATTGGTTTAATAAATTGACTTCCAATAATTGAGAGTCATTTTTATTTAATTCATGGTTCAAAACATAGTTTAATACTCGATTATAAACGCTTGCCGATAATTCGTTAATGATCTCTATTTCAAATGTTTTTTCATACGTAACTGCCATTTCATTTTCACTCCTTTTAAAGTTTGTCAGGTAAATATTTCCGTATATATTCTTCTAAGGCTTGATCCATAACTTCTTTTACGTTTCCGCCATTCTTTGCTGTTTCGATTTTTATGATATGGTGCAAGTCAGCACGAACACGAACCGTCTTATCTCCCATTATATCTTTTTTTGCACTGATTGGTGTATCATTTCGTTTTGCTTTTTGTGCGCCTAAATTTCCCACAATCACTCACTTCTTTCTATTTCTTCTTATTCTTATTTTATCATCAACAATCACAAATCACAAGTGATTTGTGATTAATCACTTGTGATTTGTGATTCTATTCTTTTTCGTTTTCTAATTGAATGATTCGCTCAAGCATTTCAAAAAATACGTTCTCATACATGGATAAAACTTTTTTGTCATAGCCTTTGTGTTCTGTAATTCCGTTTTTAGACCAGGTACTTACTTTATTACTTCGCTTGATAATATTTTGGAAAACCAAGTTATCTTCTTTATGTTGCTTGTACAGTTCTTCCAGGTTTGATTTTATCGTTGCGCTGTCCGTATCAACTAAATAAGGAACAAAACCGATCATATCTAGTCCAGGGTTAAACTGTTCTTGTAAATCAATCAAATAGGAAATATAGTTTTGAATGTTGTTTGTACTTTCTTCTTCTGCTTGTAAAGGGATCATAACGTAATCACTTGCCACGATTGCATTATTTGTATAAACGCTTGGCGTTGGTACAGTATCAATAATAATGAGATCATAGTCACTTTTTAAAGGTGCTAAAAGAGTAGCAAGCAATCTACTTTCATTTTCAAAAGTCCATGAGCGAGTTAATTTTGGCAGTAACATCAAATCAAACGTGCCAGGGATCAAGTCTAAATTATCAGTCAAATGAACAATAGAAGAAGCCAAGTTTCCATTTTTCAGTCCTTCATAAAAATTAACACGTGGCAATTCTACCTTAAATGTTTTTGCTAAGTCTTTTGTCAATGTTGCTTGTAAGTCCTTATCGATCATTAAAACTTTTAAATTAAATTTGTCTGTCAAGTAAGCAAACATAGTCGATAATTTTGACTTTCCAACACCACCTTTAAAATAATTGTTTAAGATAACAATCGCTTCATTTTTACTGTTTAAAATACGTCTTAATTCTTCAAGTATTTTGAGTTCTTCCTTCTCCATAACTACGCCCCATTCTTTTTTTGTATAGTAATATTGTATCATTAGGAATCACAAATCACAAGTGATTTGTGATAAGTGATTTGTGATTAATATATAAAAGCCCTCTTTAAAGGGCTTTTATGCTTATTTTGAAAAAGAGATAAAATCAATATATCCCTTTTCTCCGATTTTTACAACGGCATTGTAGGACTTTCTATCTTTCGTTTTGATTCCTTTTACCAGGGTTTCTTTTCCCTCTAGTAATTCTTTTACATTTGTTTTGGTGAGTTTTTTCTTTCTAAAATGTTCAGCTAAAGCGAAGGTACATTCAGGATAATTTGAACAACCATAAAACGATTTTTTTAATACAATATTGTTGCCACACTTAGGACATTTTCCTACAAGGGGTCCCGAGCGCTTAGTGGGAATTTGTACCCCTTATCGATACAAATTCCCCGTAGGCGCTAGGGACCTCTTTAGCTCCTTGGAAGCTGTCAGTAGTATACCTAATAATTTATCTACATTCCCTTTAGTAACGTGTAACTTTCCAAATTTACAAAAGCGACTCATAGAATTATTTCCTCCCGTTAAATAATAGATAACTATTAAAAATAGACAATACTTGCTCATAAGTAACGGTACTTAAATTGTTTACTTTGGCGTGTTTCATTGCTTGATGAAACTGATTTTTAGTAAACAGTTGACGATATTCTCGATTGACCCATTTTGAAACAAAGTACGTATATAGCTTCCAATATTTATCTGGAACATCTGTGGTATGGCGGGTAAGTTTTATTAAGACACTGTTTACTTTTGGTTTAGGATGAAAGCATTCCGCTGGCAGCTTAAGCAATTGCTGAATCGAGACTTGAGTGTGCAAGAGCAACCCTAGTGTTCGGTGAATATCCAAGGTACGCTTGTAGAATCCTTCTTCAACAATCAGATAGATGTCAGACGCATGGCTTTCAAAAACCACTTTTTTAATAATTTGTGTGCTTAAATGGTAAGGAATACTCCCAACAATTTTATACCTCTGTTTGTTAGGGAATTGAAACTGTAGAATATCTTGGTGAATTAAAGTGACACGAGTATTCAGTTTTAATTTTTCTGACGATAAGTTGAATAGATGACTGTCTAATTCAATAGACGTTACCTGTTTACTTATTTTAGCCAGTTTCGTCGTTAAATGCCCTTTACCTGTTCCAATTTCGTAAACGGTATCGGTTTCTTTTAAATTCAATTGTTTTATTATTTGGTTGAGTACTTTTTCACTCGTTAAAAAGTTTTGAGAATATTTTATATTTTTGTTCATGTAATCACTCCTTCTTAATTACAAATTTTTAGCATCTAATTTAACTTCAATTCCTATTATACAAAATTTTAAGATACTGCACTATCAACACACTCTTAAGTTTGCTTCTAAGTCTTATTTCCATAACTTCTTTCATTTGGGAATAATTCAAGCTGGCGAATCATATAATGTGTACTTGGAATGTAATCAAAATAAAACAATAGTGCTAGATATAAACTCCATGGAATTGGGCGTGTCCGATTTTCGTAGGCACTATAAGTTTGTCGTGAAATACCAACAGCCGAAGCAATTTCTTCTTGTGATGCACCAACTTTTCCTCTGAGTGCGGGTAACTCAATCGCCAATTGAGTGGCCAAGTTCTCTTTCTCATCTTTACTAAAATTCCAAAACTGCTTATAAGCATCTCGCCCTACAAATTGAATCAATAAATCTCCTCCTGGGTATACTCTTTCGTAGAGTACATTACTCCACGAAAAAACACCGCCAAACACTGAAAACTCAGCATTATTTGACGGTGTTGACAATTTATTTGACGGCTAATAAATCAGAAAGCCGTTGCATATTTTCTCTTTTTAAATCCATGGATGGGTGTACATAGCGATTCATTGTAATATTCACGCTGGCATGACCCAATATTTCGCTGAGACTTTTTACATCGAATCCAAGCTCTATGCACCTTGTAGCAAATGTATGACGTAACGAGTGATAATTTGCGGAGGTGATTCCGCTGTTTTTCAATACCTTCTTAAAATGATTTTGCATGGTTCTTGGTTCTAATGGATTCTGATCGCTATTGGTTAGGATGTAGCCAGTAGAAGAAGCTTTGTGTGCTGTAAGAATAGTCATTAAGCCATGGGGTACTGGAATAGTACGGATGGAGCAAGCACTTTTTGGTGTGGTAACAACAATCCTTGTCTTGTATTCACTGTTGGTTCTATCTTGGATTCTCTGGAGCGTTTGATGCACGTGGATTGTGTAATCTGAGAATGAAACATCTTCCCATCGTAACGCACAAATTTCACCTACTCTGAGACCAGTGAATAAACATACTAATATACCAATATTGCAGGAATCAAGATTAGAATACAAGTATTGGCATAATTTTTCCTGTTCAGCACGACTCAAAACTCTCATTTCCTTCGTTTGACGTTTTATCTGTATAGATCGTGCGTCACAAGAAATGGCTTTCCCGTTTCGGGTGGCAAATTGTAAGACATTTCGAATTAGAGATAAAATATCTGAAACAGTTTTAGAGGAAAGTCCATTCTCCTTTAATCCACCAGAAACAAGGAAAAAATTACACTGCGTTTCAATAAACTCGTGTGTTATATCACGCAATTGTTTGCTTCCGAACACAGGAAGTATATACGAGCTGAGAAGATTCCTATATTTGTTGCTTGTAGATTCCTTCACTTTAGGACATATAGCTTGAAACCATTCCATAGCAACCTGTTCAAATTGATCTGAGCTAATTTCTGGATCGACAGTGACAGAATTACTCGTGCACGAACTTTGACTGATAAGTTTTGCCTTGACTTCTCGATATGACTTTGCATAAACATAACCGTAATTGGCTTTGCCTGTAGAAGATCGGGACTTAATGTATCTTCCTTCCCATCTGCCGTCTTTCCTTTTGTAAATATTTTCTCCTTTTCGTGCCATAAGGTACACCTCCTTCAATATGACTATAATTCTGACGGCAAATTGTGACTTTGGAACTTTCTAAGATGGATTTTTGTGCAAAACCTCGTGTTTTATGTCCCTAACATATTGACAAACAGTGCGACAATTTGTAAAATAAAGATATAAACTAAAAAAAACAGAGAAGAATGCGATTCGTGGAGTAATGTACTCTACGAATTTTTTATTTTAAAGAACCTCAAGATAGCTCATATTGTCGTCTTGGGGTTCTTTTCATTCTATCATTTAATGCAATCTGCCTATAAAATTTTATCATATTGCATTTATAAATGCAACTTGCACCCGATGTTGGTTGTTGAGATTTTTGGTACATTTTATAATGTATAGCAGAATCATACACAGCATGGAGGTGATTGAAACGCAACCGGAAATTGATTACGTTAAGATTGGTCAGCGCATTAGAGCTGCCCGACTGGAAAAGGGTTATAGTCAGGCTGATTTGGGTGCGTTGGTTGGTTGCTCGAACAATCATATGAGCCATGTTGAAGTTGGACAGACGAAAGTTTCTTTGGCAATGCTTCTAAAACTGGCATTCGTCTTGGAAAAGAACTTTGACTATTTTTTACTGGATACCCCATATGCAAAATGCGACAGCATCATTGATAATGAGATTGCTGCAAAACTGAAAAAGTGTAATGTAACAACATTGATAACCGTAGGAAAGTTGATTGATGTCTTGATTGACCAGCAAGAGATGATAAAAAAAGCGGAGCTTGATTGATATAATGAAAAAGAAGCCCATTGACGGTACAGAGTGAACTGCTATGGGGTTCTTTTTTGCAGCACAATATACTGATTCTTTAAGAAGCAAAAAGTCCACCAGTCATGATGCACTACGCATCGTACTGGTGGACTTTTTCTGTAAAGATATAAAAATAGATATTCATATATCGCCATAACCAATGTCGTTATCGTAGGCATGAAGATCTTCTTTCAGGAAATCTGCTTTACGAATATACATCGAATTTACCAGCTCTCCTTTTTCGTGGAGCAGGCTGAATTTGTAGTCTAATAATGCTGCCGGTACATAGAGCATTTTAGCCGTTTCAAAAAATGTGTGTTCCGAAAGGCATTCCAGGACTTTCCCATCTTCTAACAGAAGCTCCGCCGCAAAGAAGTTTGCTTCATTTTCTTCGATTGATCTATCATCAAAAACTTCCATTTCTTGAAAGCCGTGCATCATAGCGATTTTTGTATGCAGGACAGCGTGTCCTAATTCATGTGCGACTAATATACGCTCCAGGATACCGTTCACATTGTGATCTATCACGATATTCTTTTGTCTGGACTGGTAATAGAAGAAGCCCTTCAATTTCTTCTGTAAATCGTAATAGTGGATTTTGATACCTAACAGCTGACATAGCTCGTAAGGGTCTCTGGTGTGATATTTTCGCACAAGCTTATCGACAGTTTCAATGATATGCTCTGCCGTTTTCATTTGCTTCACCTCCGAATCGCACACAGAAAACATATTCTGTGCTTGAGGATTTTACTCTTTATCTTTATGCTTTCTGTATTTCTTCGGAGTGTACTTTTCCCGTGCTGTTTTCTTAGAGTCCATATAAACTGACATAATCGCCTGGAAGAATACATCTTTTGCGTCCTCGTCCAATTCTCCACCGGCAAACAGAGAATTTACACGACCCAACACTTCCTGAGCTTCTTTTGCTCCTTTTGAACCGAAGTTTTCCTTTGCCTCTAAAATAAACATATCCTGATCTATATGGCTCTGGCTATCCGTTTCAGATTCGTCCAAAAGATAGGACACAGAGATATGCAGTGCTTCAGCAAGTTTTCTGATGTTGCTTTTTCTGGGGAGTGTTCCGAGCTGCTCATAGGTGTAAAGGGATCTTTCGGAAATGCCGGTCATCTGGGCAAGCTCCGTTTGAGATAGGTTCATAGCCAAACGAGCTTCTTTAATTTTTTCTCCAAATGTCATGGTAGTATCCTTCCTTTCAAAAAATATTTATTCGTAACTTCCGATTATTTGTTGACAAACTTCTGGAAAATGCTATAATAAGAATCATAACAGAAGTTTTAATTCCACTTAATTATATATCGGAACTTTTATAAAGTCAAGAACTTCCGATTTCACTTCTGTTATTTTAATCAAATATCGGAAGTTATAGTCATTCTTGTCCCATGGTATTTGTTTCCCTTTAGCCAAGTGACAGGAGTTAGAAAGGAATTCTTATTTTATGGATTAGGCTGAAAGGAGATTCTGAATGAGCAGATATAATACACAGGTATTAAGCAGTATTCGAATGCTTTGCCGGATGCAGAACATTGACGAGAAGGTTCTGTATGAAAGAGCAAAGCTGATTTTATCCATATATCGAGAGGTGTGCTGGTCTACCATTGATCGTGCGAATGATGTATGTGATACCCTTATTTGTACTTACGGTGACAGCTTAGATGGTGCATTGATTTATCTGGAGAACTTTGCTCCGGATGAAGCGAGAGAACGATTTGAAGAACGCATTCGCAGCTTATTTGAGACAAAGTGGATCATTGAACTGGTAGATATGGCTATGTTGAAAATCAGAGAATATCCAGATAAAGGCGCTCTGTACTGTGAGATTATCTCAAAGGCATATCTCAACCGCTTCAAGTACAGGGAATCAGAAATGCTGGAGGTTTTGAATATGGAACGCAGCACCTACTATGACCGAAAGAAAGAAGCGATACTGTTATTTGGTCTGTCACTTTGGGGAACAGCCATTCCTAAATTGAAAGATTTCCTGGAAAGTGCCCGGGAGGAAGAAGCATTGTGTTATTGTGAATGCTAAGACAGGATTTTAGTCCGACTAAAATCCGATGAAAATACGACGGTTCCCCTACTGAAAGTCCGACTTGTCCAGTGTTAAAATGGCTATGCTGGGAGATAGCGGCATAAAATTGAATAGAGAGAGTTACGCCTCGTGCCTGTAATGGGTACGGGGCTTTTTTTATACCTGCCTATTTTCCCCCATAATTAACACAAAGGCATGAACGAGAGCTTGGAGTAATTTACTCCGGCTCTTTTTTTATGCCTGCAAGGAGGACAGGCAGATGGCAAAGGGTATTGAGAATCGGGCACGATCTCCTCCCGCTGTTTTTGATTTTGCAACTTCACAAATTCAAAAACACGGAGGAACGAAAATGTATTACGACTTGGTTGAAAGCGGAAAAAGAATTAAAGCCTTGAGAAAGGAACATGGGCTTACACAGGAACAGCTTGCGGAGCAGTTAGGTGTTGCCGCAAACACCATTGCACGAATTGAAACCGGCAACAGAGGTATCTCTATTGATTTGGCAATCGAACTGGTTGTGCGCTTTGAGACAACCCTTGATTACATATTTTTAGGTCGTGAATAACCTCAAAACTATACCTACGAGGCAATAAAAACTTGCATGAGGAACAGGTACAATTTAGATACAGCCAAAGAAAATCGGCTGCTTGATCCTTGAAAACTGAATACACAGTCATCGAATACGTTCCTGTTGCCGGTGCGAGAGCATCAGCCACATCAGCGGTACGCCGAGACGTATCGGATAGAGAAACAGAACGACTTTCTTCTATAAATTAAGCGCTTGTCTCTCTCCCGATGCCAGCGATCAATACTGGCTTGTAAATATTGGGTTGCTCCCAATACGGCCATGAAAGCAACAGGATTAAAGATACTTCTCTACGGAGCTGGCGGAGAACCCGGCAGAGGTTAGATTCCTATGGAACTGATTCGCAATCAGTCGTTCGGTGATTCCCTGAGGGCGTAAGCCCTCTTTCCCAGGGGTGCGTGGCAAATATGGGACACATAGACTTTTGGACTGACTGCCTGATTCCTTTCTGGCAGTCAGTTATTACATAGCCAACGAAAGGAGGTCATGGCACATGATGAAAGAAAATTGGGTATATTGCCGTGGTGATATTTATTGCGCCAAGCTGGACCCGGTAGTTGGGTCGGAACAAGGCGGCATCCGTCCGGTTATCGTCATTCAGAACGATACCGGTAATAAACACGCTCCCACATTGATTGTGGCAACGGTCACCACCAGAATCCATAAGAAAGCGAATATGCCGACGCACTTTGTTATTTACGACAATCCTGCATTCAAAGAAGCGTCCGTTGTTCAGCTGGAACAGATTCGTACCATTGATAAAAGCAGGATTGATAATTACTTAGGTAAGGTAACGCCCCGTGAAATGGTAGCGATTGAGAAAGCCTTATCTGTCAGCCTGGCAATGGAACAGCTGAAAAAGCGTTCCCCAAAACATAAAGCAAAGAGAGCGAAGGAGTGAACATAAATGTTTGAAGAAAGAATCGCTGCCATGAATCAGCGCACCGAAGAAGCGATGGCTGCTAACGCAGTTCAGTTTGATAAGAGAACCTATACGGTTGATGAGATTCAGGATATTCTGGGCATCAGCAGAACCAGCGCATACAACCTTGTGAAAAAGAAAGTTTTCCATAGCGTCCGCATCGGTGGCAGTATCAGAATCTCCAAAAAGAGTTTTGATGAGTGGTTGGATCATCAAATGTAAGATTTGTCAAGGGCGTCGTACAACCCGGCGACAAACTTCAAAACATATTGAGAGTTCGATAAAATGTAGCCATGACAAGAAACACATGGCTACATTTTTTACATAGGAGGTTGTACGATGGCGGAAATGAGAAAACGCACGAGTATGTCTGTTCTGGAAATGGGCAGGATGCTCGGTCTTGGTAAAACGGAGTCATACTGGCTCATTAAGAAGAATTACTTCAAAACCATTCTTGTCGGCAACACCATGAGGGTGATGATCGACAGCTTTGAAGAATGGTATGCCAATCAGTTCAAATACCAGAAGGTCGATGGAACCCCTCCCGGCGAGGAATTGAAGAAAACTACATATTCAATGGAGGAGCTTGGACAGCGCCTTGGGCTGAAAGAAGCGACTGCTTACGAACTGGTTGCCAAAGGGCATTTTGATGTGGTCGATGTCCTGGGCAAGCGCAGAGTGACAAAGGAGAGCTTTGAAAGATGGTATGCTTCTCAAACCGATTACCGCACGGTAGAGGATCAGGAACTGGATGCAGATATTATGGCATCCACCTACGGTCTGCCGGAAATGGCAAGAATGCTTGGGGTACATCGTCAGACCATTTACTATATCGTTGCCAATGAAGATTTTGAGCTTATCAAGGTTGGCAGGTATAAGCGAGCTACCAAAGAGAGCTTTGAAAAATGGTATCACAATCAGACCCGCTACCAGTTAGCGGAAGATAGACAGGAAAGGAGCTGATTACATGGCATCTATCGTTAAGAGAAAAAAGAAGTATTCTGTGGTTTATACATACACCGATGAGAACGGCAACAAGCGTCAGAAGTGGGAAACCTTTGAAACGAATGCCGAAGCAAAGAAAAGGAAGTTGCAGGTTGAATATGAGCAGGAGTCCGGAACCTTTATTCCCCCTTCTGCTAAAACCGTCAATGATCTTTTGGATGAGTATATGTCAATCTATGGTGTGAACACCTGGGCGATGTCTACCTATGAAAGCAGAAAGAGCCTGATTGCAAACTATATTCGTCCCCTCATCGGTGATATGAAGCTGGAGGATGTCACGCCGAGAATCATGGACAAGTATTACCGAGATTTGCTTTCTGTCAAAGCGGTTTCTTCTAAGTATGTAAAAGCCCGTACAGAATATCTGACTCCGCATACTGTCCGAGAGGTTCACAAGACATTGCGAAATGCTTTCAATCAAGCGGTCAAGTGGGAATTGATGACCAGAAACCCTGTGGAGCACGCTACGCTGCCGAAAGAAGAACACAAGACCAGGGATATCTGGACAGCAGAAGTGCTCCAGAAGGCTCTGGAAGCCTGTGACGATGATATTCTTCGTCTGGCTATTAACCTTGCCTTCTCCTGTTCCCTGCGAATGGGCGAGCTTCTGGGGCTTACCTGGGACTGTATTGACATTTCCCCCACCAGTATTGAACTTGGTCAGGCAAGCATCTTCGTTGAAAAGGAGTTGCAGAGAGTAAATCGTGAAGCGATGGCAGATCTGGACGGTAAGGACATCATGTTCAAGTTCCCACCGACCTTCGCCAGTACGCATACCGCATTGGTTCTCAAAACTCCTAAGACCAAAACAAGTGTCCGCAAGGTGTTCTTACCGAAAACCGTAGCGGAAATGTTGGTACAGCGAAAGGCTGACATCGAAGAACTGAAAGACCTTTTCGGTGACGAGTTCGTAGACTTCAATCTGGTTTTCTGTTCTTCCAATGGCAAGCCGATTGAGGGGCAGGTTATCAACCGTGCTTTCAATAAGCTGATTGAGGAGAAGGGACTGCCGAAAGTGGTTTTCCATAGTCTCCGACATTCCAGTATCACTTACAAGCTGAAGCTGAACGGCGGCGATATGAAATCCGTTCAAGGCGATTCCGGTCATGCACAGGTCAAGATGGTAGCGGATGTTTACTCCCATATCATCGACGATGACCGCAGACTGAACGCTGAAAGAATGGAAGCTGCGTTCTACTCAGGCAGACAGGCAACGCCTGAGCCGGTTCAACCAGCCGCAACGGAAAGCTCCGCTGATGATAAAGAACTTCTTCTGAAGCTTCTGCAAAATCCGGAAATGGCAGCACTCCTGAAGTCGCTGGCAAAAACATTATAGTAACTGCAAGGGCAGATCCTTTTACATAGCTACAATAGCTGTAAAAGGGTCTGCCCTTATTTTTTTGTTATGGAGGTCAACGAGTATGGATAGAATCTTTATGGACGAGTATTACGAGCATCTGAGAGCTGACAATATCGAGGCATTTTCCAAGGAAAGGAACGACGAATATGTTGGCAGAGCTGAGGAATACAAAGCAGCAAAGTCGGCATTGCTTGAAGGATTGGGACTTGAGCATTTGTTTGACCATAGCCATGAACTGACTCCGAAAGAGAAAGAAATATGGATGCTGTTCGATAGGGTTGATGTAGCAGAGCTTCTTGCAAGGGATGCTTTTGCCAAGGGTGCTTATATGCTCGGCGCTGAGGATAGAGAGATTATGCTGAAATAAAAAAAGACCTGCTTCGGCGGGTCTAAATTACATAGAATCATTGAGTCTGAAAAACCTTTGAAATTCTTAATAATTCTGGTTGAAAAATTCATTTTGAAATGATATATAAAACAGACTGAAATCTGTGTCTAAGGACACCCGCACCCTCACACGAGAATGAATAGGATTTCCTATCATTTCGCATCACGAGAAGTTACATAGTGACATTTACTTGCACTTGCAACGTCCACCAAAAATCGAAAGACTTGCTAATTTCGAGCCAATCGGACGGTGTAAAATCCCTCTGAATTAGCTATCACAGCGTAGTATCAGATGGGATTTGAAATGCTGAAAAACCTTGTATTTCCAAGCATTTTTAAGCATTAGATGCCACTTCCCGATGTCGTATCGGGTCTACTCCTAAGCGGTAGGTCGGAGGTTCGAATCCCCTCGGGCGCGCCAAAAAACCGAAGGCTTTGCCTTCGGTTTTTTTCATACTGACGTCCTTTATTCCGCCTTCGGCTCTAAAAACCTCCTGTCGCCTCCAAAGGGGAAAGCGGCAGATGCCGTTCGGCCTGCCGCCGGAGGCGAACTCCTTAAAAAGCGGTTTTATTGCATTGCCACTGGCTAGAAGCCGCGTTTCAGCCTTTGAAAGGAGGCCGTCCTGTCCTTTCACCGGTTCTGTTTTACAGGCGGTTAGCCAGTTCGAACATGGCGTTCACATCCAGCGCGCCGCCGGTCAGGACCTTCCCGGCCAAGCCGGGGATTTTCACCGCGCTGGATAGGATGATGTTTTTGATCGTCGAAGCGGATAAGGCGGGCATATACGCCTTCAGCAAGGCCGCCGCGCCGGCGACATGCGGCGCGGACATCGAAGTGCCGTTCTTGGGCGTATACCCGCCCTGCAGGTCCAGGCTGAGAATACCGGTTCCGGGCGCGGCGATATCCACGCTTTCAAATCCATAATTTGAAAACCGCGCCAGGGTGTGATACGGGTCTATGGACGCGACGGATAGGATGTTGCCGCTCGTGTAGGAGGCGGGATAGATGGGTACGGCGTCGTTATTTGTGCCGGAATTCCCCGCCGATGCAATAAACAATCCGCCGTACCGGTCGATCGCATCTTTCAATGCGCGCGAATAGGACCGGCCGCCCCAGCTGGCGTTGAGGATGGGGATCTCAAATTGATTCGCAAAATAGATCGCCGCAATGGCTGACGCGACGTCAAGGCCGAATTTCATGGAGACTGTCTTTACTTTCCAGCATACCCCGGCAATGCCGATCCCGTTGTTCCCCACGGCGCCTACGGTACCCGCGACATGGGTGCCGTGTCCGTTCAAGTCCATGGAATAGCGATCGTTTCCAGCGAAATTCCACCCGTTCTCCAGCTGCCCGTCCGGTGAGGCCCACATGTTTGCCCGGATGTCCGGATGCGTATGGTCTATGCCGGTGTCTATCACGCCGACCGCGACTTGATCGCTTCCCGTCGTATAGTTCCATGCCGCGGGCGCGTGAATGCTTTGCAGCCCCCACAGCCGGCTGTTCAGCGGGTCGTCGGGAATCAAGTGAAGGTCTTCCAGATAGTCCGGCTCCGCATACGCGACATGAGGATTGGCCGACAGCCGTTCGACCGCGTCGTCCACCGCGGCTCCATCCCTGCTTTTCAGATGGACCAGGATCAAATCCAACCCGCCGTCCTCGCCGTCCGTCCCGTTTGAACGAAATATGTACTCCGCTTTTTCATACGCAAGTTCGTTTAAAACCCGGCCGGCCGCATCCCCGGACGCGTTTGGTGAATCGGGATCGCGATGGATGGCAACAATGATTTTTCCCGCCTCGTATGGATTGTGAGAGTCAGCGCCAAATTGCACAACTATACGCCCCCTTTGCTGGTTTCATCCTATGAGCGGCCCCTTCCCTTTGTTACCGGCCAGGCGGATGGGATCGTCCCTTCCTCATAGGTGAAATTTCATCGTCCCGTTACGGTCTATTGCCCGTACACGAGGATCTTTACAAGATCCTTTTTCTTTGTCCCAACGCGGCCTTATGTAAAAAGGCGGCCAGTCTTCGGCTGGCCGCCTTTTCCTATTCGCTTCGGGCGGACCGCATCAGCCGCCCAGCTCTTCCGGCTCCAGTCCCTGCATCCGCAGGATCGCCAGCGCGTAGACGAGGAAGCTCTCGTCCAGGGTGGGCAGGCTGGTCCCCTCGTCGGGGCCGTGGCAGTCGCCCACAAAGTCCGGCTTGATTTCCTCCCCCGCCAGTCCCGGGCCGAAGCTCACCGCCCGCCGAAAGCACCGGGCGTAGGTGCCGCCGCCCCAGGCGTAGGCGGGGGCGGCGCTGCCGGTGACCTCCCTGTGCGCGTCCAGCAGCAGCCGGATCACCGGGTCCTCCTCCGGGATGAAGAAGGGCTCCGAGTAGTCGATCAGGGAAAACGCGGACCCCGCCGCGCCCGCCGCAGCCTCCAGGCGTTCCGCCAGCCCCGGGCCGGTGACGGCGGCGGGATAGCGGATGTTGATGTTCTGCCGGATGACGCCGTCCCGCATCCGGATCACCCCGCACACGCAGGTCAGAGCGCCCAGCGCATCGTCCTTACAGTCGACGCCCAGCCCCTGCCCATAGGGGGACAGGTGCAGCCGGTGCAGCAGTTCAAAGAAGGGGCGTTCGCCTTCGTCCGTCAGCCCTTCGGCCAACAGGAAGTCCACCAGCAGACCGATCGCGTTTTTCCCCCGCTCCGGCATGGCGCTGTGGGCCCCCACCCCGTGGGCGGTGATCCGCAGGAGGCCGTCCTCCGCCGCCGTCTCGATCCCCTCACGGCCCGAAGGCAGGCGGCCCCGGGATCTCACCAGGCAGACCGCCCGCTCGGGGATCATGTTGCTGGACTCCCCCGCCCGGATATCCACCACGTTCCCTTCGAGTTTCGGGGAGACGAACTCCCCCTGGAAAAGCCCCTTTTCACCGTTGCAGACCGGGAACAGCGCGTCGGAGGAGAGGCAGAAGAGGGGCTGGGACTGGGCCGCCAGATAGGGGCCCACGTCCCCCATGCCGGTCTCCTCGTTGCAGCCCATCAGCGTCCGCAGGGTGTAGCGAAGTTTGATCCCGCTCTCCCGGAAGAATTTGGCCAGATACATGCAGTAGACCAGCGGGCCCTTGTCGTCGTCCGTCCCCCTGCCGATCAGCCAGTCCCCCCGCCGCTCCATCCGGAAGGGGTCGAACGTCCAGCCCTCCCCGGCGGGCACCACGTCCAGATGAGCGATGGTGGCGATGTGCGCCTCCCGCTCCCCGGGCAGGTCGAACCAGCCCATGCAGCCCTCGTGTTCGTGAGGCTCAAAGCCCATCCGGGCGGCGATCTCCAGGGCGCGGTCCAGCGCCCGGCGGGGCCCCTCCCCGAAGGGTGCGCCCGGTGCGGGGCTCCCCTGCACGCTGGGGATGTCCACCAGCGCCCCGATGTCCGCGACGATGGCCTCCCGGTTTTTCCGCAGGAATTCCCGGGCTTTTTGAAGCAGTTCCGTTTCCTTCATCGTGATTCCCCCATGACGGAACGGATGCCCCCTGCGCAGGGGGCATCCGGATGTAAATGGTCTATTTGCCGGCCAGCAGGGCGGTCAGGTCGTTGAGATCCGCGCAGTCCTCGAGCTTCTCGACGCCGTCGGCGAATTTCGCCGCGTTTTCCGCGCCGATAAACTCCGCCGTCCGGGCGATGAAGAATTCCTTCTCCTCCGCCATCGTGAAGTTGTTGCGGGGATGTCCCTTGGGTCCGCGCAGCGTCTCGCTGAAGACCCGTCCGTCCTTGCAAACCACCTCCACCGTGGTTTCGGGGAAGGTGCCCTGCCAGAAGATCTCGAACATGTGCAGGCGGTTGGCCTGCGGGCCGAAGTATTCCACAATTCCGGAGAGCTCGTTGAGTTCCTTACTGGAGCGGCTCTCGAGGCTGTACCAGTCCTCCGACGGCTTTTTGCCGGTGAGGTAGCAGGCAAAGCAGTAGGGCAGGCTGTACTCCGCCTGGATGAGACCCATGGGCAGCGGGTTCTCGGCGCTGTAGATATCGATGATCGGGGAGACCCGCACCTTGGCGATGTCCGCGAGCGTCAGCTTTTCCCGGGTGCAGATGTTGTCCAGCCCGTCCAGCGGCGCCTGGACCCAGACGTTGGCGGGCCAG
Organism: Anaerotruncus sp. DFI.9.16; assembly: GCF_024461615.1. NCBI lineage: Bacteria > Bacillati > Bacillota > Clostridia > Eubacteriales > Oscillospiraceae > Anaerotruncus > Anaerotruncus sp. DFI.9.16. The sequence goes on along the minus strand of NZ_JANFZX010000016.1, from coordinate 6,486 downwards.
TGCTTCAGCAGCGTCTCGTTGATGTAGAAGGTCTTGCCCAGCTCCCTGTCCATCCAGTCCCAGTCGCACTTGTTGGAGACGTAGAGCCAGTAGCCGGTGTCCCCCTCCAGCCCGTCGGCGTAATATTCAAAGCCCTGCCGGGTGATCTCCGCGCTCTCCGCGCCGCTCCTGCCCGCGATGCCGTGGGCGTAGTGGTAGATGTCTCCGTCGCCGTCCTTGCCCATGAGGGTGGGCGCCTGATAGGCGGCCAGCGAGATGCAGGCTGCCATCTGGGCGGCGTCCAGGCCCAGCATCTTGCCCGCCGCGACGGCGGACGCGAAGATCTGCCAGTTCACCAGCCCCCAGCCCCGTCCCTGGGCGAGGTAGGTGTCGAAGTCGGGCTGGACCGCCATGGCGATCCGCTGGTAGACCTCGTAGGCCGCCACGATGGCGGTGATCACTTCCCTGCCTCCGGCGTGCTTCTGCTCGCCGTAGGCAAAGGAGGCCGGGATCGCCCCCGCCGAGGCGTGGCCGGTCCAGGTGCAGTCCTCCCAGTCGAGCACGTCGGCGGCGGTGCCGTTGGCATACACCGCGTCGGAGGGGCTGACCCGCACGCCCTTGGCGCCCCAGATGGTGGCGTCCGGGCCGCTGCGGCGGGCCGCCGCAACGGCGGCCGCGTTCACGGTGGGGCTCATGTTGCTGCTGGCGATGCTGACGGCGATGGTGTGCAGGATGATCTTCTTGGCCTGCTCCACGACGTCCGCGGGCAGTTCCTCGTATTTCAGTCCGGCGGCGTAGTCCGCAAGGATTCTGGTGTATTCTTTCATAGCTGTTTACCTCCTGATATTGTAATGTGACAGGCGTGCGGGCGCTTTACGCCTGCTCCGCCGTTTGGGCCTCTCCCACATATCCCTGAAAACCGGGGCGGGTCTCCACCCACAGGGGGTTCTTCCTGCTGGTGGCGACGAGGCCGAGGACCAACAGGACCGCCGAAAATCCGCCGAAGATGGCGAAGACGGTGTTGTAGGAGCCCACGATGTCATAGGTGAAGTTGAGCAGCGGGAAGCCGAGGGTGCTGCCGATCGTCCGGAAGACCACCGAGTAGCTCATGAACTTGGAGTACTCCTTGAAGCCGAACACCTCGCGCATGAAGACGGGCAGCACGGTGAAGAGGATGATCCCCAGCCCCATGGCAAGCCCGATGACCGGCCCCAGGAAGGACATCGACGGCGTGATGACGAGCAGGGAGGCGATGGCGAGCAGGTAGCCGCCCACGCAGAGGGTGGTGCCGATCCGCACGCCCCAGCGGTCCATCGCCCACCCGAGGGGCAGCAGGAAGACCACCGAGCCGATGCTGAACAGGCCGACCACGTCGCCCGAAAACACTGTGTCGAACCCGACCGTGCTCAGGTGCGCCGGCACCGCGTAGACCACCGGGTAGACGATGAGTCCGGTGATGAAGGTCCAGAAATAGGCGCAGTAGAGCTTGGGACTGCGCAGGGCGGACTTAAATTCCGCGCCGGGAAGCACGGACGCGTCCTCCTGCTCCCGGGCTTCCTCCCCGGCCTTGCCCTTGATCCCCCACGGCTGGAGCTTTTTGTCGGATGGGCGATCGCGGATGACGAGGAAGACCAGGATCGTCACCGCGAGGATCAGCCACATGGTGTAAAGCATCGAACTGCGCCAGCCGTCGTTTTCGATCCAGGAGGCGACCAGCTTCGAGGTGAAGAAGGCGCACAGGTTGCTGAAGGTGAACATCGCGCTGATGATGGTGGCGCCCTTGCGCGCGAACCAGTTGTTGACGATGTTGCCCACGCTGACCTGGCTGAACAGCGGCCAGATGAAGCCGGAGGCCGCGGAGGCCAGGAAGATCATCGGCAGGTTACCGGAGATCGCGTACAGGAGCGCCGCGATCGCCCCGGACAGCGCGCCCGCGGTGATGATATATCGAATTTTAAACTTTTTTTCAATCCTTGCATAGAGGAAATAAAGCACCGCCGACACGATCTCGTTGAAGGACTGCGTCAGGGAATAGGCCCCGCGCGAAATCCCCAGCTCCTCGGTGATCGGCACCATGTACAGGCCGAAGGCGTTGCTGAACAGGAATACTGCCGGCAGCGCGATGGCGTAGACCAGGATCACTAAAAACGCGTAATGGAACTTTTTATTGGACGTCTGTTCCATAAATACCCTCCTTTTTTCTTAAAAACATTGTAACAATCGGGAACGTTCCCAATTTTAAGCGAAACGAATTCCTTCCACACACCGCCCCCGGACGCGGGTCAGGACCCGGCCTTTTCCGCGCGGCGGAGGCTGCGGAATTTCTCCTGGAAATAGTAGGTGGCGTCGATCTCCGCCTGCGTGGGCGCCTTGCCGAACCTCTGCCCGATCAGGCACCCGGCCAGGCAGCAGGGCAGGCCGATCCAGATGGCGTCCAGCCCGTGGGGTCTGCCGAGGATGGTCCAGACGAGGGCCGCCAGTCCTCCCGCGACCATCCCGGTGATCGCGCCCTCGGTGTTCATCTTCTTGCTGAACCAGGCGAACAGGTAGGGAATCACCAGCGCGGCCGCGCAGATGGACATCACCACGTCCATCAGCTCCATGATCCCCTGGAACCAGAGGGAGAGGCCGATGCTGAAGACGGTGCAGAGGAGGATCCCCACGCGGCTCAGGAAGATGTCGTCCTTGTCGCTGATCTGTTTTCCCCTGGATTTCATGGCGTGCTGGATCAGGTCCTTTGAGATGATCATCCCCCCGGCGAAAAGGGTGGAGGAGGCGCAGGACATGATCGTGGAGAGCACGCCGTAGAGCAGCAGGAGCCCCACCACGGGACCCGCCTTCATCATGAGGGTGTAAAACACCATGTTGGGCTCCACACCCGGCCCGAGCAGCACCTTGGCCGCGGCGCCCACATAGCAGGGGATCGCCAGGATGGGGAGTACGAGGAAGGTCCCCAGATAGAGGCCGCGCTTCGCGGATTTCACGTTTTTGGCCGAGGCCACCCGCTGCAGGTCGTCCTGGTTGCCCACGATGACCAGCAGGCCCATCGTAATGCAGTAGTAGATCAGCTCCTTCACCCAGCCGAAGCCCTGGAAGAGGGAAAGCGCCTCCGGCTGCCCGGCCGCTTGGTAGTACTGCGCCACCGGCTGCCATCCCCCCAGGCTGAAGAGCACGAAGCCGAGGGCCAAAAAGGGACAGAGCGTCTGGAAGATCGACTGGATGAAGTTGGTGACCATGACGCTGAGGAAGCCGGAGATCGCCGTGTAGAACAGGATGATGACCGCCGATACCAGCACCCCGCGCAGATGGGACCACCCCAGGAAGGTGGTGAACAGGAACGCCAAGGCGTTGAACTGCAACCCCATCATCATGCAGTATTTCAGGGAGAATCCTATGCCCACGGGGTATTGGATGGCCCCGTCGTAGCCGGAAAAGCGCATTTGGTAGAACTCCGCGATGGTGAAGAGCTTCAACGCCTTCAGACGGCTGGCAAAAAAATAGATCCAGGGCAGGGTGACGAGGTAGAGGCTGGCGTAGCTCCACCAGCTGACCACGCCCCCCGTGTAGCTGGAGGCGCACAGGCCGATAAGGCCGGCGCTCCCCACCCACGCCCCGATGCTGACCGCCGCGATGACCGTGGAGCCAAAGCGGTTTGCCGCGAGGCCGAAGTCCGCGATCGACTTTGTGGCCTGCCCCCGCAGCACGATGCCGATGACGACCATCGCCACCATGTAAATTGCCATGGCTGCAACAAAAAAGGTAGTGCTCACTTCTACTCCTCCCGATTGCAAAGCGGGAACGTTCCCGTTTTGCGGCGCGGCCATTCCTCAAAATCGGCCGCAACACACTTCAAATCTGTCAGAAACTCACGGGTGGGCAGCGTTCCTGCCCACTGATTTGCGCATCTCCATCGAGTAGGACATCATCACGTCCCGGTACTCCAGCTCCTCATTCCGGATAACCTCCAGCATCAGCCTGGTGATGAGCACGCCGTAGTCGTAGTCGGATACGAAGACGGAGGTGATGAACCGTTCCTCGGCGTCGTCCCGCTTGATCGTGACAATCGAATAGTCCTCCGGGCACCGCAGTCCCTTCTCCCGGAAATAGAGCAGGATTGCGGTCGCGTGGCTCATCTCGTCGGCGAAGAGCGCGGTGTACTTCCCCTTCCGGAACGCCCGGTAGAGGCCGCTCAGGTACTCCTCCGTGAGCGTCCGCTCCATCGGCGACCGGTAAAAGGAGTCCTCGTCGTAGGGGATACCCGCCTGAAGGCAGGTGCTCTCCCACGCACGCATCCGGGCCCTGCGGAACTGCTCGTCCTGCGGCTCGAAGCCCACGGTCGTCAGAATCCGCCGGTGGCCGTTCATCACCAGGAGATGATAGAGGTCGCAGCTGTAGTAGTAATTGCCGTGGTAGACCCGGAAGCCGCGGTTCATCTGCAGCCGCTCACCGCCGTACACCACGTTGCGAAACTGGTTGGCGGCCTGCTGCACCTCCGGCAGGTCGTCCCAGCCCAGGGTGATCAGTCCCTGGATTCGCTGGTCCCGCAGATAGCGCACATACTTGGGCACATACCCGGGGGCCGGGCTCTGCTGGAGCAGGTCGTGGACGATGAGCAGGTCGCAGTCGTTTTCCCCCAGCGTGTCCAGGATGCCGGCGATACGCCGGGATATGGAGGGGTGGCTGAACATGCTGCTGCCCAGCGAGAGGATGCCCACCACCGTGTTATGTACGCCCCGCAGGCCCCTGGCCATGTAGTTGGGGGAATACCCCATCTCCCGCATGGTGTCCTCCACGATCTTCCGGGTTTTGGGGCTCACCGAGCCTCCGTTGATCACTCTGGAAATGGTGCTTTTGGAGACCCCGGCCTTTTTGGCGATATCCAGTATTGAAAACTCCATAACCACCCCTTCATTTCCAAAGTTATAAGGGAACGTTCCCAATCCGTATTATAAAATCGTTCGTTTGGGAAGTCAAGACGTTTTTTACGAATCATCACTTGAGACAAATCTTTCTTCTCAAACTTGGGCAAACTACCCACCTTCCCCGGTATGTGTTTCCAAAATTTACCGTTAATTTACGCGCTCCGCGTCCAAGCTTGCCCGGCGGGCGGCAATCGGTTATAATGGGAGAAAACCCGCGCGCGGCGCGCCTTCTGAAAGGAGCAGTCATGAACACAAACCGGAACATCGATCACGGCCGCGCGTTCGACTGGGGGCGCGCCTCCGCCGACTATGCGAAATACCGGGACATCTACCCGCCCGAATTTTACCGGCGGCTGCTCGACATGGGGCTCTGCACCAAGGGGCAGGCCGTCCTGGACCTCGGGACCGGAACGGGGGTGCTGCCCAGGAACCTCTGCCGCTACGGCGCCTCCTTCGTGGGGACCGACATCTCGGAGGAACAGATCGCGCAGGCCCGGCGGCTGGCGGAGGAGGCGGGCTTGGAGATCGCCTTCCGGTGCCTCCCGGCGGAGGAGACTGACTTTCCGGACGGCAGCTTCGACGTGGTGACGGCCTGCCAGTGCTTCTTTTACTTCGACCACGCCCTGCTCGCCCCGCGGCTCAGCCGGATCCTGAAGCGCCCGGGGCGGCTCGCGGCGCTCTATATGGCGTGGCTGCCCGGCGAGGACCCGATCGCCGCGAAGAGCGAGGAGCTCGTGCAAAGGTACAACCCCGGCTGGACCGGCGGCGGCGAGACCCGGCATCCGATCGCCGTGCCGGACGCCTACGAAGCCGGTTTCGAGATAGAGCGGCAGGAGGTCTTCGACCTGCGGGTGCCCTTCACCCGGGAGGGGTGGAACGGACGGATGAAGGCCTGCCGGGGGATCGGGGCCTCCCTGCCCGCGGAGGAGATCGCGCGCTTTGACCGGGAACACCTCGCGCTGCTCGAACGGATCGCGCCGCCGCGCTTTGAAATCCTGCACTATGCGGCGGTCACGGTTTTGAGGACAAAGGAAACAGGCGCGTCCGCGCCGCAATGAAAATGGAGGAACCGTCTATGGCATGGAAGGACACCTATCCCAAGGACCGCGCCCCCTCGGCGGAGGAGATCGACGCCTGCGTGGGAAGCCCGCTCTGGGGGGCCCTCTGCCGCACGGTTGAGGAAACCTACGGCGCCGCCCCCAGGATCGAGTACAGCTGCTGCTCAATGGCGCCGGGCTGGAACGTCAAATACAAAAAGGGCGGCCGGGCGCTCTGCACCCTCTATCCGAACGAGGGGTATTTCTCCTGTATGGTGGTGGTCGGGGAACGGGTCCTGCCCGAGGCGGAGCTGCTGGTCACCGCCTGCGACCCCTACACGCAGGAGCTCTTTCGGAACACGAAGGTCTCGATGGGCGGCAAATGGCTCTATATCGACGTGAAGAGCGAGCCGGTCCTGCGGGACACCCTGCGGTTCATCTCCCTGCGCGCCGCCGGGAAATAAACGAAGCGGGGCTTTCCCGTTTTGCCTATAAAAAAGGGGGGGGGGGGGGGGGGGGGGGGGGGGGGGGGGGGGGGGGGGGGGGGG